>JAGXHO010000074.1 GCA_024636105.1 Trueperaceae bacterium
CAGCTGCCGGTCATCGTCTTCGACCGCGGCGTCAACACCGATTGCCCGGTCACCTTCATCACCCCCATCGGCGGCTACGCCTTCGGCGTCACCGCGGCCGACTTCATCGTCGACAACCTCCCCGAGGGCGGCAACGTCCTGGCCCTGCGCATCCTGCCGGGCGTCGACGTACTCGAGTTCCGTTGGTCCGGCGCCGAGCGCGTCTTCGCCGAGGCCGGCGTCAACGTCGTGGGCGCCGAGTTCACCAACGGCTCGACCGCCGACACCAAGTCGATCGTCGAGGACTACCTGCAGCGCTTCGGCACCATCGACGCGATCTGGATGGACGCCGGCGCGACCGCCGTCGCCGCCATCGAGGCGTTCGAGGACGCCGGCGCGCCGTACCCGATCATCACCGGTGAAGACCAGCAGGACTTCCTGGTCAAGTGGCGCGACGAGGGCCTCACCGCCATCGCGCCGACCTTCCCCACCTACCAGTGGCGCACCCCGATCATCGCCGCCGAGATGATCCTGACCGGCGAGCAGGTCCCCTCGCGCTGGACGCTGCCGCAGCCCTTCATCACCGCCGAGAACCTCGACCGCTACATCCAGCCCAACATGCCGCCGCTGCACTACGCGCTGTGCGGCTGCGAAGAGATGCCCGACTTCCCCGAGCGCTGGGGCGGTCGCTGAGGTTCGTTCGACGCCCAACGCGTGGGTCGCCCCTTCGGGGGCGGCCCACCCCCCGAAAGGCGCGCTCATGATGAAGATCGGTATCGACAGCTATTGCTTCCATCGCTTCTTCGGCGAGGTGTATCCGCAGCAGAAGCAGCCCCCCTTCCAGATGTCCATGGACGACTTCCTCGACTTCGCGAAGGAGCTCGGCGTCGACGGGGTCTCGCTCGAGTCCTGCTTCTTCCCGAGCTTCGACCGGGAGTATCTTGCCGACCTCAAGGCCAAGCTCGACCAGTACGGCTTCGACCGCGTGTTCGCCTGGGGCCACCCCGACGGCCTCGAGCGCGGCCAGCACCCCGGCATGTACGACGACATGGTGCGCAGCATCGACCACGCGGTCGCCATCGGCGCCGACGTCATGCGCGTGGTCGGCTCGAGCTTCACCTGGCGCAAGGAGCTCCATGCGCCGCAGGTGAAGGCGCTCATCGAGCAGTTCCGCCGCGCCACGCCGCTCGCCGAGCAAGCGGGCGTCAAGCTCGCCGTCGAGAACCACATCGACTTCACCGGCGACGAGATGGTCCAGCTGATCGAAGGCGTGGGCTCCCCCAACTTCGGCATCAACTTCGACACCGGCAACTTCCTGCGGCTGCTCGACGACCCCGTCAAAGGGATGGCCAAGCTCGCCCCCTACACCTACGCCACCCACATCAAGGACCTCAAGATCAACCCCGCTGCGGCGCCCGACGACTGGTACTTCTTCTCCAGCGCCCCGGTGGGCGACGGCCTGATCGACAACGTCGCGCTCGCGCGCATGCTCAAGGAGGCGAACTACCAGGGCTTCCTCGCCGTCGAGACCGACTTCCTGCATCCGGACTACGGCGACGACGAGCACGCGGCCATCCGCAAGAGCGTCGCGGGCCTGCGGCGCATCGTCGAAGAGATCGGCTGACATGCGCAAGCTGAACGTCGCCATCATCGGCCACGCCTTCATGGGCAAAGCGCACGCGCACGCCTGGCGCACGGCGCCGCGTTTCTTCGAGCTTGCCGCCGAACCGGTCCTCAAAGTGGCCGTCGGCCGCGACCAGGAGTCGCTGAAGGCCTACGCCGCGAACTGGGGCTGGGAAGAGACGGCGAGCGACTGGCGCGAGGTCGTCGCCCGCGACGACATCGACGTCGTCGACATCTCGGTCCCGACCGACCTGCACGCCGAGATCGCGATCGCGGCCGCCGAGGCCGGCAAGCACGTCTTCTGCGAGAAGCCCATCGCGCTCACGTCCGGCGAGGCCCGCTCGATGCTCGAGGCGGCCCGGCGCGCCGGCATCGTCCACTACCTCAACCACAACTACCGCCGCACCCCGGCGGTCATGCTCGCCAAGCGGTTGATCGACGAGGGCTTCGTGGGGCGCATCTTCCACTGGCGCGGCGCCTACTTGCAGGACTGGATCGTCGACCCAGACTTCCCGCTCACCTGGCACCTGCAGGCCAAGCACGCCGGGGCGGGGCCGCACTTCGACCTCGGGAGCCACAACGTCGACCTCGCGCGCTTCCTGGTCGGCGAGGTCAAGAGCGTCAGCGCCATGACGGCGCGCTTCGTCACCGAACGGCCGCTGCCGGGCGCCGGCGCCGCCACCTTCTCCGCCGGCCAGGGCGGCGGCACCGAGACCGGCCCCGTCACCGTCGAGGACGCCGCGTTCGTGACCGCCGAGTTCGAGAACGGAGCGCTCGGCTCGATCGACACCAGCCGCTTCGCGCCCGGCCGCAAGAACCACCACACCTTCGAGATCTACGGCAGCGACGGCAGCATCGTCTTCGACCTCGAACGCATGAACGAGCTGCAGGTCTACTCCCGCCACGACCCGGACCACATTCAGGGCTTCCGTACGGTGCTCGCCACCGAGAGCGTCCATCCCTACGTCGCGGCTTGGTGGCCACCGGGCCACGTGATCGGCTACGAGCACCCCTTCCACCACGCCGTCGTCGACTTCGTCCGCGCCATCACCGATGGCACCGAGGTGCGCCCGAACTTCGAGGACGGCGTGCGCGAGACGCTCGTGCTCGAGGCTGCCCTGCGCTCCGCCGCGAGCGGCGCCCGGGTCGAGGTGGAGGACTTCTGATGGCAACGGCGGGGACGGGCCCGGCGGAACGCGACGACGGCGCGGTGGGCGTCCCCATCGACCGCCACGCCACCGTCGGCGGCGTCATCGACCGCGACAGCCCCGTGCCGTACTACCACCAGCTCAAGGAGCTGCTGCGCGACGAGATCCTGAGCGGGCGCTGGCCCGCCGGCGTTCAGATCCCCTCGGAGCCCGAGCTCTGTCGGGTGCTGGACGTGTCCCGCACCGTCGTCCGCCAAGCGCTCGGCGACCTCGGCAACGAGGGGCTGCTGCGGCGCCGCAAGGGGCTCGGCACCTTCGTCGCCGAGCCCAAGATCCACGGCCGCCTGGTCCAGAGCCTGACGGGCTTCCACGACGACATGCTGGCCCAGGGCCGGGTCCCCCGGACCCGCGTCCTGGACCAGCGGATCGTCCCGGCCCCCAAGGCCGTCGCCGCGGAGCTCGGCGTCCCCGAAGGGACGCCCGTCGTCCTGATCGACCGCGTCCGCTCGGTGGACGGCGAACCGATCGTGCTGGTCACCACGTATCTTCCGCACGCCCGGGTGCCCGGGCTCGAGTCCGTCGACCTGACGGACGCTTCGCTGTACCAGACGCTGGCCACGGCCTACGGCCTGGTCATCGAGCGCGGGCGCCGCATGCTCGAATCGATCGCCGCGAGCGCCGCCTCCGCCGACGAGCTGGGATTGGAACCGGGCGACCCCGTCCTGTTCCTTCGGAGCGTCACGTACACCGCGGACGACCAGGCGATCGAGTACTACGAAGCCCGCCACCGCGGGGACCGGACGGTCCTCGAGGTCGACCTGGTCCGCACCCCGCCCTCCTGACCGGCCCCCCGAGTGACCACGCGAGGACCCACCATGCCCACGCCCAATCCGCTGCCCAAGGCCATGCGCGCCGTCCGCGTCCACGGTCCGGGCGACCTCCGCGTCGACGAGGTGCCGCTTCCGGCGCTCGTCGACGGCGACGCCCTGCTGCGGGTCCGCGCGGCCGGCGTCTGCGCGACCGACCGCAAGCTCGCCGCCCGCGGCGCGCCGGGCGCCGGACCCCGCGTGCTGGGGCACGAGATCGTCGCCGAGGTCGTCGTGCCGGGCGCCTCCCGGCTCGTTCCGGGAACCCGCGTCGCCGTAGCGCCGAACGTCGGGGAGGGCTCGTGCCCGGCGTGCCGCCGCGGCGCGACCAACCTGTGCCCCGAGTTCCAGGCGTTCGGCATCCACCTCGACGGCGGCATGGCGTCGTACCTGCGGGTCCCGCGCGCGGCCCTCGAGGCGGGCCACCTGTTGGTGATCCCGGACGGGCTGGGGGACTTGGACGCCGCGCTGCTCGAGCCGCTCGCCTGCTGCGTCGAGGGGCTGGTGGCGAGCGAACTGCGCCCGGGGGACACGCTCCTGATCGTCGCGGCCGGCGTGATGGGGCGCCTGCACGTCGTGGCCGGCCGCGCGCTCGGCGCCGGCACGATCCTCGTCGTCGACCGCAACGAGGAGCGCCTGGCGCACGCCCGCGCGCTGGGCGCCGACGCGACGCTGCGGCCCGACGACGACCTGGCGGCCGCGGTCGCCGAGGCCACCGGCGGCCACGGCGTCGACGTGGCGGCGGTGACCATCGGTTCCACGGACGCCGCGACCTCCGCGCTCGCGTCGCTGGCGCGCGAGGGCCGCCTCAACCTGTTCGGCGGATTCGGCGCCGACCAACCGCCGCTGGTGGTCGACCCCAACGCCTTCCACTACCGCGGCCTCAAGCTCGTCGGCACCACCGGCGCCAGCCTGACGACGCTCGCGCGCACGCTGGCGCTGCTCGCCGGCGGCCGGCTGCCGCTGAGCGGCATGGTCAGCGCGACCTACGACCTGGTGGACGCCGAGCAGGCGTTCGAGGCCGCCGGCAGAAGCGACCAGGCCCGCGTCGTGCTGCTCCCGAACGAGGGCGAGCGCGCGTGACCGCCGACCTGCTCCTCGGCATCGACGTCGGCACGGGCGCGACCAAGGCGGCGCTCTACGACGTCGAGGGGCGCCTGCGCGGCAGCGCCAGCGTGCCCACCCGCTTGCATCGCCAGGGACCCGGCGTGGTCGAGCAGGACCCGGTCGAGATGGAGGCGGAAGTGCACGCTGCGATCCGGGGCGCGCTCGCCGACGCCGGCGCCGAGGGCGGCGACGTCGCCGCCCTAGCGCTCGACGGGCAGATGGCGGGCGTCCTGTTCGTCGACGACGACGGCGCCGCCATCGGTCCGTACGACTCGTGGCTCGACACCCGCTGCGACCCGGACGTCGCCGCGCTGCGCCCGCACGCGGAGCGCATCGTGGCGCTCAGCGGCGGCTACCCCACCTACTCGGCCGGTCCCAAGCTGCGGTGGTGGCAGCGCGAGCGGCCCGACGAGCTGCGCCGAGCAAGCGCGATGGTCATGCCGAGCGCCTACCTCGCCGGGCGCCTCTGCGGCCTGACGGGCGCCGAGGCCTACGCCGACCCTACCTACCTGCACTTCTCCTGCCTCGCCGACACCGCGAACAGCACGTGGTCACCAGAACTGGTGGCACTCGTGGGCGCGCCCGATCGGCTGCTGCCGCGCATCGTGGAGACCACCGAGGTCGTCGGCGAGGTCACCCGCGCCGCCGCC
>JAGXHO010000075.1 GCA_024636105.1 Trueperaceae bacterium
AGCGAGATGTCGCGCACCTCGACGTCGACGCCGGCCGCGGCGGCGTAGGCCGCGACGATCGGCCGCAACGAGAAGGTGGCGAGGGCGGGCGCCTCGTCGACGGTGGTGTAGACGATCGAAGGACGGTCCATGGGCCTCCCTGTTGCCAAGCGATGCGTGGGCGTCGGCCCGTGGGCCGCTTCTGGTGCCCAAGCGTACGCCACGGGCGGCGCTGGATCGGTCCGACCCGTGCCCCTCGGTCAGCGAACGTCCGAGGCGGCTGCGCCCAGGGCGCCCCCGACCCGTTGGGTCCCCCGCCACACCGTCAGCCCGTGCGGCACCAAGCGCTGCTTCGCGCCGCCGTGGACGATGGCACCCCACCCGGCTTCGTCGATTCGACCGGCTTCGGTGTCGAGCACCAGGTGCCACCCCCCGCCGCTGGGCTCGGGCGGCATCACGACCGCGCCACCCTGCGCGCCGTGGAACCAGACGAGGAAGGTGTCGTCGCGCCGAGGGGCGCCATCGGCAGCGAGCTCGTCGAGCGCGGCGCCATCGAGCAGCATCCCGAAGGCCGGGGCATCGGCGTGCCAGTCGCTGGCCGCCATCGGGCGGCCGTCGCGGTGCCACCAGCGCACGTCGCGTCGCCCATCCGGTCGCTCCTTCCCGCTGAGGAAGGTGCGCCGGCGGAACACCGGGTGCGCGCGCCGGAACGCGACCAGCGCGCGCGCGAAGACCAAGAACGCCTCGGCGTCGGCGTCGATCCGCCAGTCGAACCAGCTGATCTCGTTGTCCTGGCAATACGCGTTGTTGTTGCCACGCTGCGTGCGCGAGAGCTCGTCGCCGCCGAGGAGCATGGGGACGCCTTGGGACAACAGCAGCGTCGCGAGCAACCCCCGCTTGCGCACCGCGCGCCGCCGCACCACGGCCGGCGCGTCGGTCGGACCCTCGACCCCGGCGTTGCTCGAGAGGTCGAAGTCCGAGCCGTCGCGGTTGCCTTCGCCGTTGGCGTGGTTGTGCTTGTGGTCGTACGCGACCAGGTCGTGCAGCGTGAAGCCGTCGTGGGCGGTCACGAAGTTGACCGACGCCCACGGACGCCGCCCCTGTCGCCCGTACAGGTCGGAGGAACCGGCCACGCGCGTGGCCAGCTCGGCCGCTCGCCCGGGGTCGCCGCGCCAGTAGCCGCGCACCGCGTCGCGGTAGCGCCCGTTCCACTCGAGCCAGTGCCACGGGAAGTTGCCCACCTGGTACCCGCCGGGTCCGACGTCCCACGGCTCCGCGATCAGCTTCACGCGCGACAGGACCGGGTCCTGCTGGATCACCTTGAAGAAGCCCGACAGCATGTCGACGTCGTACAGCTCGCGCGCGAGCGCCGAGGCGAGGTCGAAGCGGAACCCGTCGACGCCCATCTCGGTCACCCAGTAGCGCAGGCTGTCGGTGATCAGCTGGAGCACGTACGGGTTGCCGGGATCGAGCGTGTTGCCCGTCCCCGTGTAGTCGATGTAGACGCGGCGATCGCGCGGCGCGAGTTTGTAGTACGAGGCGTTGTCGAGGCCGCGGAACGAGAGGGTGGGTCCGCGGTGGTCGCCCTCGCCGGTGTGGTTGTAGACCACGTCGACCAGCACCTCGAGGCCGGCGCGGTGCAGCTCGCGCACCATCGTCTTGAAGTCCGAGACCGCCGTCACCGGACCGTTGCTCGAGTAGCGCGGCTCGGGGGCGAAGTAGCCGAGCGGGTGGTAGCCCCAGTAGTTGGAGAGCCCGAGGTCGAGGAGGCGCGATTCGTCCACCACCGGCGTCACGGGCAGCAGCGACACCGTGGTGATGCCCAGGCGCTGCAGGTGCTCGAGCACGGCGGGTTGGACGAGCCCCAAGTAGGTGCCGCGGAGCTCCTCGGGCACGTCGGGGTGCTGCATCGTCAGGCCGCGGACGTGGGCCTCGTACAGGACCGTGTCCTCCAGCGAGACGTCCGGCCGCACGACCCCCTGCCAGTCGAAAGCGTCGGCCACCACGGCGCCCAACGGGGCGTGCGCGGCATTGTCGCGCTCGTCGCGCACCTCGCCACGCGGTCCGGCCACCGACCCGATCAGGCTCGGATGCCACCGATACGGGCGCCCGATGGCCTTGGCGTACGGGTCCAAGAGCACCTTGTGCGGGTTGAAGCGGTGGCCCGACTCCGGAGCCCACGGACCGTCGACCCGGAGGCCGTAGCGTCGACCGACGCCGACGCCGGGGGCGTACCCGTGCCACACGGGACCGGTCCGCTCCGTGAGTTCGAGGGTAGCCGACGGTTCGGGATCGTACGCGGTGTCGAACAGCAGCACCGCGACGCGGGTGGCGTGCTCGGCGTAGACCGCGAAGTTCACGCCGCGCTCGTCCCACGTGGCCCCGAGCGGGAACGGGTGGCCGGGCCACACCTCGCGCGAAGAAGCGCCTGCGCGGACCTCGGCGGGGGCGGCGGGCGTGCTCAGAGGTCCCAGAAGCGCAGGTCGCCCGGCCGGAAGGTCGGGTCGAGGCGCGCGGCGAAGGCGTCGAGGCCGTCGCGATCGGGCCGGGTGAGGAAGTATCGGAAGTTCGCGAGGTAGCGCAGCACGACCGCGTCCGAGAGCCCACGCGCCGCCGCCTCGGCGTGCGCGACGTCGGCGAGGTGCCCCAACCCGCGCTCCCGCGCGGCGCGCAGCTCGGCCACCAAGCGCGGCGAGGGGGGCCGCGCGGCGTCGGCGGCCCATACGGCGAAGGTGAAGGGCAGCTTCGTGCGGGCGTACCACGCGTCGCCCAGGTCGGTGGCGAGCGGGACCGAGCCGGCGATCGGTCGTCGCGCCACCGCTTCCTCCAGCGCGGCGTCGCCGATGAGCAGCGCACCGTCGTACCCTTCGAGCATCGCTTCGAGGTCGGTGGCCTGGGGCACGAACGCCACGTCCATGCCGTCGGCGTCGAACAGCACCCGCAGCAGCGCGACGCTGGTGGCCGACTCGGTGGTCACGGCCACGCGACCGCCGCGCAGCTCGGCCCACGGGCGGCGGTGGAAGAGCGTCACGCTGTGCACCGGACCGAGGGTGGCGATCGAGAAGTCGGGCAGCGCCACCAACCGGTCGCGGTGGCGGACGAACTCGGCGCTGGAGACGAGCGTCAGGTCGAGCTCGCCGGCGAGCAGCCGGGCGTTCAGGTCGGTCGGCACGCCGCGGTGGAAGCGCGCGCCCGGCCACGGCTCGAGGCCCCAGTGCAGCGGCGCGACGTTCGTGTACGCGACGATGCCGAGCCGGTCGCCGACGCTGGGCGCCACGACCTCGACTCCCCGTGCCGTCGACGTCGCGCGCACGTCGGCACGGGCAGACGCCGCGCCCACCGGGTCGGCCGGGAGGATCACGCGAAGACCTGGAGCTCGTTGTACAGCGCGTCGCGCCGGACGGGGACGCGCCCCGCGCCCCGGATCAGCGCGACCAACTGCTCCTCGGTCATGCCGGCCTCGGTGACGGCGCCCGACGCATGCGCGATCTTCTCGTCCTTGATCGTGCCGTCGACGTCGGAGACGCCGGCCGCGAGCGCCACCTGGGTGTGCTCGGGCGTGATCATGATCCAGTACCCCTTCACGTGCGGCACGTTGTCCAAGTACAGGCGCGCCACCGCCAGGTTGCGCAGGTCGTCGACGCCGGTGGTGTGCACGCGCTTGCCCTCGGCCTCGAGCTCGGCCGCGAGCGCGTTGTGCTCCGGCTGGTACGCGAGGGGGATGACGCTCATGAAACCGCCCGTCTCGTCCTGCAGGCGCCGCAGCCGGTCCATGTGGTCGAGCCGGTCGTCGAGCGTCTCGACGTGGCCGTAGAGCATCGTGGCGTTCGTCGGGATCTCGAGCTCGTGGGCCGTTCGGTGCACCTCGAGCCACCCCTCGGCGGTGACCTTGGCGCGCGCGATGCGCCGCCGCACGTCCTCGGCGAAGATCTCCGCGCCGCCCCCGGGCATCGCCACGAGGCCCGCCTCCTTGAGTTGCGCCAGCACCTCGCGGTAGGTCAGGCGCGGTCGCGCGATCTTGGAGAAGTGGTGGATCTCGGCGGCGGTCCAGGCCTTGACCTGCACGCCGGGGTACCGCTCGGTCAGGCCACGGACCAGGTCGAGGTAGTAGTCGAACGAGCGCTTGGGGTGGTGGCCCGACGCGATGTGGATCTCTGTGAGGTCCGGGTGCCAGTGCTGATCGACGTAGGCCCACACGTCCTCGAGGTCGTAGTCCCACACGCCGTCCTCACCGAAGCGCTTCGCGAACCCGCAGAAGGTGCAGCCGACGTAGCAGACGTTCGTCTGCGACAGCCGCAACGAGTGGACGAAGTACGCCTTGGCGCCGACCTTGCGCTCGCGCACCACGTCCGCGAGGCGCATGACCGCGGGGAGGTCGGGCGTGCGGTACAGCACGCGTCCGTCCTCGAAGGTCAGGCGCGCGCCGGCGAGCACCTTGTCGGCGATGGGCTGCAAGCGGGGGTCGCGGACGCGCACCTCGACGGCGTCGGCGGTGGCGGTGGTCGAGTTCATCAGCGGTTACGGTAGCACGCGTCTGGTACCCGTCCTGGACGCCTACGCGTCACGGTAGCGAGGCCCACGATCGGATCGCGCGGCCGCGCCGTCGCGCGCCGCGGACGGCGCGGGGGCTGCGCCCCCGGCGCCTGCGGCGCGTTAGGAGTGCAATGCCCGCCCGTCGACCGCCAACGCGGCTTCCTTGAGCACCTCGGAGAGCGTGGGGTGGGCGTGAACGACGCGGGCCAGGTCCTCGCTCGAAGCGTGGAACGTCATCGCCGCGACCGCCTCGGCGATGAGGTCGCCGGCGTGGGCGCCGATCGCATGGACCCCCAGCACCCGGTCCGTGGCCTCGTGCGCGAGCACCTTGACCTTCCCCTCCGTGCGCCCCATCGCGCGGGCGCGCCCGTTCGCCTGGAACGCGAACACCCCCTTGCGGTACGGGACCCCTTGGGCTTTGAGCTCCTCCTCCGTGCGCCCCACCGACGCGATCTCGGGGTCGGTGTAGACGACGCTGGGCACGAGGCCGTAGTCGACGTGGCCGTGCCCGGTGGCGAGCAGCTCGGCGAGCGCGACCCCGTCCTCCTCGGCCTTGTGAGCGAGCATCGGGCCGTGGATGAGGTCGCCGATGGCGTACACGCCAGGCACGCTCGTCTCGAAGCCCTCGTCGACCACCACCCGCC
>JAGXHO010000010.1 GCA_024636105.1 Trueperaceae bacterium
CCTTCCCCACCGGCCATTCGCTGCTTGAGGTAGTCGACCAGGTCGTTCGCACCATCGCCGGTGAACAGCGGGTAGGTGTCGAGCGCCGCGCGGTGCTTCGTCGAGAACAGCTCGTCGGCGGCGTCGTAGCGAAGGTTGTGGAGGTACGCGCAGGCCGCGAGGCCGACGCCTTGCTCGCTGAACGCGGTGTGGTAGTCCGCCAGGTACTGCGCGTACTGGCCGACCTGAACGGAGGGGTGCAGGACGTCGCGAAGGCCGCGCCCGACTTGGGTCACGACGCACTGTTCTGCCTCGCTCGCCTCGGTACGGTCCCACTGCTTCAACTCGACAACCACGGCTTGGTCGCGCTTCTCGGCGTCGCGACCCAAGACCATGCAGTCGAGCCGCTTGCTAGTGAGCGGCAGCTGGTGCTCCAGAACGATCCCGTGGTCGTGCAACCCAGCGCGCTCCATCACGTGCGAGAAACGCGCAAGGCTGTTCTGCCAGCTGCGGACCTCGGCAGTGCCCGGGCGATGACGGTAGTGGAGGTAGAACGCCTGTTCGAGCTTCTCGGCGATCGACCCGACGAACGCGTCTTCGAGGAACCGCTCGGACGGACCTGCGTACAGCTGCACCCGTGGGCCTCCTCGGTCGTTCAGAGCTCGTCGTACTTGGCGGCGCTCCCGCGCGCGGTCTCGACCGGATACTTGCGTTCGTTCTGCAGCATCTTACGCTCGAACGCGGCCTCTAAGTCGATGCCTAGGTCGTGGGCGATCAGGAGCGTCCAGTACAGAACGTCCGCGAGCTCGTCGGCGACGGGCTCCGGATCGGCGGCGACCTTCGCGCGCAACGCGTCGTCTTGGTGCCAACGGAAGTGCTCGGCAAGCTCGCCGGCCTCGATCACGAGCGACAGCACTTCGTCCTTGACGCCATGGAACTGCACCCAATCGCGGGCGTCGCGGAAGGCGACGACGCGGTTCGTGAGGTGGTTCATGGGGGAGGGTACCGTGACCCGGACGAGTCATGACGCTTAGCGATTGGGAGAAACGGCGTCTCAGGTCTCACCCGCCGGAGCCGACATCCCAGCCGATCGCCGACAGGTACGTGTCCAATGCCAGCAGGAACGCACCGAGCTTCGCTCGCGCCTCGACGACGGTGGGTTTGCTACGCCAGAACTCGGGCGCAACGCTCTTCCTGTCAACCGTCAACGTAGCGCCGAAGATGCTCGTGATGGTTTGGAGATAACGCTGGGCAGCACTGCCTCGTATTCGATACCTGCCTCGACCGTCTGTCCTGCAAGCCAACCGATGACTAGCTCCCCACCCTTGTGGATGCCGAAGAGGGTGAAGACCTTGCCGCTGCCCCGAGGATCGCGGATCTTCACCATGCGGCTGGCCGTCTTCGCGTCGACGATCAACCCACGCTGCATGGCGGCACCGAGAAACCCCTCGGCTGCCTGCACGCCTTCCGTGCCCAACGCCGCATGGATCGACCCGAAGAACGCACCGTCATCAAGCTTCTTTCGGGCAATGCCTCCGGACGCCTTCCCAGTCTCGGTCTCTGGCGACGTGACGTCGATCGCCTGCTCTGCGTCACGCAACTCCACGACGGCGGGCACGATCTCCTGCGTTCGCGCCACGACCGCGGGCACGACGAGGAAGCCGACGCCGTCGGGCATGTCGTACACGCGCATCTCAACCAGCGCGAGATGGAATCTCAGGCCAGGCGAGCGATGCACATAGTCGGTCAATTGCTCGACGCTCTCCTTGATGCCGTCGCCCACGATCAGCAGAAGGAATCGGCCCCGTCGCAGGTTGCGGGTGACCGCATCGGCGAACTCGTCCTCGTCCAGCCGTGCGCTCTCGTCGGTCGCCGCGACGACATGCTCCCATAGCCCCTGCCCGGTGGATCTGCGCGCACGCTCGTCAAGGTCTTCGTACGACCACTTCGAGACCTGCTCAGCATAGTCGAGGATCCGAGCGACGACCTCTCTGCGTGCCTCCGGATTCTTCCAGAGCTTCGCCTCGACGATCGTCACCAAGCCGCTCGAGTTGATGAACAGGTTGTCTATGGGTCCCGAATCGGTCGGCACTTCGCGCCCGATTCGGATGAGCGGCGCGTAGTCGGGCTCAATCTCTTCCACGGCCAGAAGGCCCGGATGAAGGTGCAGTAGCCCTTGCAACCAACCCTCATCGATGTCGTCACGTTGAAACGGTCGGCGCGCCAGCGTAACGGTAGTCGACCCTGCCGCATGGGCGCCCGGGACCAAGATCGGCGTACCTTGCCGGCGCTGCTTGGATGCAGACACAAACGATTACACCATGCGAGCTTGCATCGAGGCTGGTTGTGCCCGCTCGAGGCATTCGCACGAGGCTGTGACCAGGCCCGAACCTGGCAACGCTGCGCGCAACGACATCACAACAATTTCGAAACAGAACCGAGGTGCATTCGACCTAGTGATCGCCGCAAATCCCAACGCGAAGCGCGAACCACTCAATACCCATCCGCACCACCACCCCCACCACCGGCTGATGCGCCCAGACAGCCACGCACGGCTTGCCGAGCGCCGCCTCCAGCGCCCGCGCGTACGCACGCGTCTGCCCACCGAACGCCCGCAAGCGTTCCTCGTCGAGCGCGAGCGCGCCAGGGAAGCTCTTGTGGTCGACGAGCACGAAGCCGTCCGGCAGGTCGATCACCAGGTCGACGCGCCCGGCCAGCACCCGGCCGTCGGCATCCTCAGCGTGGACCGGCCACTCGAAGCGCGGCGTGCCCTGTGGATAGCGCGTGTCCAGGAACGACATTAGGCGTTCGGACGCGGCGAGCGCCGCGGCGGGATCGAGCTGCGGCACCCCCCAGCGCTTCAGCAGGTCGCGGGCGAGCTCAAGGCGCGCGTCGCGTGGCGCGGTCGCGTCGTCCGCAGCGAAGAGGCCGTGCAGTGCCTCGCCGAGTGCCTGCAGGTCTGGACTGCCCGGCAATGCGATGCGGTCGCCAAGGCGCACCGTCTCGAGGATCGGCGGGGGATCGTCGTCCCGTTGCGCGCTCGGCCGCACGTTCCTGGGCTGGTGATCCACGGGCGCGGTGACCGGCGCCGCGAACACGACCGCGTCCGCCGCCGGTGTTGCCGGCGCGTCGCCACCGAGCTCGAGCCCTCGAGCCGGGTACACCGCGTCGCCCACCTCGACGCGGTCGTCCAAGAGGCGCACGTGTTCCTGGCCCTCCTCGAGGTTGAGTTCGTCCAACCACGCTCGGTTGCGCAGGTCGTCGACCAGCACGAGGTAATCGCGCGCGCGGGTGGCGCCGACGTACAAGAGTCGCAGCGCCTCGCGGTGCGCCGCCTCCTTCGCCGCCATGCCCTCGGGCGACTGCTCGGCGGTCACGTCGAGGTTCACGTTCTTCGCCTGCGCGCCGTACGGCCAAGGCCAGTAGCGAAGCACGCGCCCGGCGAGCGGGTCGCGCCAGTCGGCCGCGCCGACGGTCGAGGCGCTGAGGCCGAACGTCCGCCCGTTCGGTCCCTTGCCGAGGTCGGTAAGCACCACCAGCGGCCACTCCAGGCCCTTGGCGCCGTGGTAGGTCATCAGGTGCACCGCGTCGGCGTGCGTGCTGGCCGGCCGCGACGCCTCGCTCGCGCCCAGGTACGCGCACAAGCCCGCGAGCGTCACCGAGCGGCGCGCGGCGCGCTCCTCCTCCTGGTACGTCTGCGCCAAACCGCGTAGCGCCTCCACGTGGTCCAGACGCCGTATGGCGTCGCCCCAAGAACGCACCGTCGCGAGCAAGCCGTCCAAGTGCAGCACCTCGTCGAGCACCTCGGCGGGCGTGAGGTCGGGCACGCGCTCACGCAAGGCGACCAACGCGTCGAAGAAGGGCACGTACGCCCGCCACGGCTCGGCGGCGCGGTCCTCGAAGGCAGCCGCGAGCCAGCCGGTTGGTCCACCCGTGAAACGGGTGACCTCGGCGGCCGCGAGCGTGTCGCTCGGGTCGGCCACCCACCGCAGAGCGGCGAGCACGAGCTCGGACTCCGGCTGTGCCATCAAACCGGGCAGGTCGACGGCCGTGCGGACGCCCAGGCGCGCGAGCGCGCTCGCCAGCCGCGTGACGTTCGCGTTCGAGCGGCACAGCACCGCAACGTCGCCGCCGCGCAGGTCGCGCAGCGCCCCGCCCTTCGGTTCGACGGGCCATTCGTCGGGCTGCTCGAGGGCCCGCGCGATCCCGCGCGCCAGCAGCGCCGTCCGTTCTTCCGCGTTGCGCCCAGGCGTCGGCCACACGGCCAGGGATGGGGGGACGTCGGTGCGCTCCTCGCGCTCCCACGAATCGAACGCGACCGACGCCGCGTCGGCACCCAGCGCGACGAACGACGGCACGAAGGCGGCGTTGACGAACGCCCCGAGCGACGGGCGCGAACGGTACGACCGCCCGAGGTACCCAGCGGCGCCACCGCCCTCGGCCGCCATCTGCCTGGCGGCCGCGTCGGTGAGTTCGGGGTCCGCGTCGCGGAAGGCGTAGATCGACTGCTTCGGGTCGC
The DNA here is from genome assembly GCA_024636105.1 of Trueperaceae bacterium. Next base: position 4,499 of record JAGXHO010000010.1, read on the forward strand.
CCACCCACGCGCTGCGCGGCGCGATGCGCGCCAACGCCGCGAAGATCGCCACCTGGATGGGGCTGGAGTCCTGCACCTCGTCGACGAACACCGCGCCGAGCGTCTCGGCGATTCGCGCGTGGTGCGCCGGGTCGCGCAGCACGTCGAGCGCCAGCTTCTCCTGATCGACGAAATCGACGAGCCCACGCTCCGCCTTGTACCGATCGAACGCGCGCATGGCGTCCGCCGCGCAGGCGAACAGCCCGCGCACGTACGCCTCGAGATCGGTGCGCAGGCGCGGGTGGCGCGGGTGCGCGCACGCCGCGCCGACGACGTCGTCGAGCAAACCCGCGTCGGCCTTCGGTGTGGACAGCTTCGCGAGCCGCGCCCACGTCGACCACGAGAGTAGATCATCCGCACGGAGCACTTCGGCGGCCTCGTCGACGGCGGCCACCGCACCCTGCGCGCCCTTGGTCAGGCTCTCGCGGCGGACCGGCGTGAGCGGCGCGAGCGTGCGTTCGTTCGCGTCGACGAGGGCGGCGTCGAGGTCATCGGCGGTCGCGCCCGGGTCCGGAGCATCGAGCAGGGCGAGCAGTCCCGCGAGGGAGTGGTCGACGGAGCGCCCGAGGTCGTCGGGGC
>JAGXHO010000076.1 GCA_024636105.1 Trueperaceae bacterium
ACCGGGACACCGCCTGGTTCGCGATGCTCGACCAGGAGTGGTCGGCGGTGAAGGGAGGGCTCGAGGCGTGGTTGGCGCCGGGGAACTTCGATGCGGAGGGGCGGCAGCGGCGTTCGATGAAGACGTTTCGCGGGTCGTGACGCTGCTGCTTCAGCCGCGTCCTGGCCACCGTGCGGGGTTGCGACGCACGTGGAAACAGGCAACGACCACCACGGACGCGCGTTCGGCGACGAAGAAGAGCCCGTACGGGAACCGGCGTAGCAGGACGCGCCGAACGTGGCGATGTACGAAGCCGTAGGCCATTGGGCGTTCTACGACCTCGGCCAGTGCGTCCTCGACCGCGTCGAGGAACTCGGTTCCGAGCCCTGTGCGCCGTGCTTCGTACCAACGGTAGGCCTCTTCGAGATCGGCGACGGCGGCGGGCCGAAACGTCGCCTCGACCGTCACCGGTTCAAGAGCAGCCGCCGGCGTACCTCGACCCATGCGACCGTCGGAGCTTCGACCTCATCGGAAGTGAGACGGTGGTCGAGTTCCGCACGCTGCGCGTCGGTGACCGGGACGGCTGCGGAGTCGGCGGCGATGCTGTCCCAGATCTCCTCTACGAGCAGGATGCGCTCGGTGACGTCGAGCTCCATGATGCCTGCGAACCGTTCGGGTGCCATGGCAGCACGGTAGCGCCCGGTCGTCTGCTGCGCAACCGTTTCCTGCCCAGTCTTGGTGGGCACGTGACTAGGTCACATGAACCATGCGCGGGGCCCCGACCGTTCCCGGTCGGGGCCCCGCTCATTGCCGTGGCGCGCCCACGCGCACGGAGTGCGCGCCCTAGCTCAGTTCTCGAGCCAAGTCGTCCGGAACGCTAGGTAGCTGGTGTTGGGGAAGTGCACGTAGCCCTCGACGTTCGGGCGGTTGGCCGAGTACTGCGCCGAGTGGAACAGGAAGACCTGCGGCGAGTCCTGGAGGAGGAGCTCCTGCGCCTGCAGGTAGATGGCGCGGCGCGCTTCGGGATCGGACTCCTGGCGACCAGCGGTCAACAGCGCGTCGACCTCGGCGTTGGCGTAGTTCATGTAGTTGCCGCTGCTCGTGCTGTGGAAGGTCGTGTACAGGAAGGCATCGGGGTCGGTCTGGCCCGAAGTGCCGCTGATGGCCGCGGCGTAGTCCTTGGCGAGGAAGTTGGGCAGGAAGATCGACCAATCCTCGAGGACGATGTTCGCCGTCACGCCGATCTCGGCGAGGTTCGACTGAATGATCTCGGCGGGATCGCGGAGGAAGTCGTACGTGCTCGTGACGTACAGGTCGAAGGTGAACCCATCCGGGAAGCCGGCCTCGGCGAGCAGTTCGCGGCCGCGCTCAACGTTGCGCTCGTCGTACGGGGTCGATTCGACCGCATAGTAGTTGCCGGCGGGGATGGTGGTGCCCTCGGCGACGACGCCGCCGGTGCCGAACAGCGCCAGGTCGACGACCTGCTGCTTGTCGATGGCGTAGGCGAAGGCTTGGCGCACGCGCGCGTCGGTGAAGGGCTCGACGGCGGCGTTGAAGAAGACGCTGCGGTAGTTGGCGGCGAGGCCGCCGGTGACCTCGACGCTCGGGTCGGCCTGGAGCGCGGGCACGTCCACGGCGGGGACGTACTCGATCCAGTCGACGTCGCCGGTCAGGATCGCCGTGGTGCGGGCGGTGGGGTCGGGGTAGAAGGTGAAGGTGATGCCGTCGAGGTACGGAAGCTGGTTGCCGGCCTCGTCGACGCCCCAGTAGCCGTCGTACTTCTGGAGCACCAAGCGGGTCTGCGGCAGGTACTCGACGAGCCGGAACGGGCCGCTGCCGACGACGACTTCCTGCAGGGTTCCGTCGTTTGCCTCGACCACGTGCTGCGGGACGATCACGTTGAGGCTCGCCGCCAGGTAGGCGAGGAGCGGCGTGAACGGCTCGGTCAAGTTCATGACGACGGTGCGATCGTCCGGGGCTTCGATCGACTCGACGACCGCGAAGTTGCCCGCGCGCGGGCTCGCGACGGCCGGGTCCTTGATGCGCTCGATCGAGAACTTGACGTCGCCGGCGGTGACGGGCTCGCCGTCGTGCCAGGTCGCCTCGCGGATGGTGAAGGTCCACTGCAGCGCGTCGGCCGAGGCTTCCCACGACTCGGCGAGGCCGGGAACGATCTCGAGGCTGCTGTTGAACATCACGAGGGTGTCGTAGGTGTTCTCGAGCATGTTGCGGGTGGCGGTGGCGTTCGAGACGTGCGGGTCGAGACCGACGGGGTCGGTCTGCATCCCCACGCGCAGGGTGCCGCCGGATTGCTGCGCGGCGGCGACGCCGAGCACGAGGGCGAAGAGCAGGGGCAGTACTCGCTTCATGAATCCTCCCAGAAGGGCCGTCCTCGAGCGATGGCGGCCTTGGCCGGTCATGCTACGCCACGGCCGTGCCACGCGCGATGGCGCGTTCGCGGCCGACGTTCAGCGAGCCTTCAGACGTGGGTCGAGCGCGTCGCGCAGGCCGTCGCCGAGCAGGTTGAAGCCCAGCACCACGACCATGATCGCGAGCCCCGGTGCCACCGTCGCCCACGGCGCGAGCGCAAGGAACCGACGCCCCTCGGCCACCATGATCCCCCACGACGGCGTGGGCGGCTGCGCGCCCAGGCCGAGGAACGAAAGCGAGGCCTCGGCGAGGATCGCGTACGCGAGGCGCAGCGTCACCTCGACGATCAGCGGGCCGGCGGCCGAGGGCAGCACCGCCAGGAAGATGATCCGCGGATCGCGGCTCCCGAGCGCCTGCGCCGCCTCGACGAACAGCTCCTCGCGCACCGTCATCACCGCCGCGCGTGCGACGCGCGCGAACGGCCCGACGTAGACGACGCCGATCGCCAGCACCAGGTTGGTGTACCCAGGCCCCAGGAAGGCGATCAGCGCGATCGCCAGCAGCACCGCGGGGAACGACAGCAGAACGTCGGTGACGCGCATGATGAGCGTATCGACCCAGCCGCGGTAGTAGCCGGCCAGGAGCCCGAGCAGCCCGCCCACGAGCAGTGCGAAGGCCACCGCCGCGCCCGCCACCGCCAGCGACACGCGCCCACCGTAGAGGATGCGCGTGAAGGTGTCGCGCCCGAGTTGGTCGGTGCCCAGCCAGTGCTCGGCGCTCGGCCCCTGCAGGCGTGCGGGCGGGTCGAGGGTGATCGCGTCGTACGGCGTCACGTACGGCGCGAAGACCGCGCCGAAGGCCGCGGCGAGCACCAGCAGCAGACCGAGCCCGCCGGCGCTGCGGAAGAGGAACAGGCGCAGCGATTTGTTCCCGCGCTTGCGGGTGGGCTCCGGGCGCACCACGGCGTCAGCCATAGCGCACCCGGGGGTCGATGAAGGCGTAGATCACGTCCACGAGCAGGTTGACGAACACGAAGGCGGCGGCGATGACGAGCACCGCGCCTTGGACGACCGGGTAGTCGCGCAGGTTGATGCCCTCGAGCGCGAAGCGCCCGATGCCGGGGATGCTGAAGACCTGCTCGATGATCACGGTGCCGCCCAACAGCGAGCCGAACTGCAGTCCGACCACCGTCACGACGGGGATGAGTGCGTTGCGCAGCGCGTGCTTGAGGGTCACGTCGCGCTCGTTCGCGCCCTTGGCGCGGGCGGTGCGGACGTAGTCGCGGTTCAGGACCTCGAGCATCGCCGAGCGCATGATCCGGGTGGTCGCCGCGGCGAGGATCAGCCCCAGCGAGAGCGAGGGCAGGATCATGCGGCGCACGTTCTCGAGCGGGTCCTCGGCGAACGGGACGTAGCCGGCCGGCGGCAGCCAGCCGAGCTGCAGCGAGAACAGCAGGATGAGCAGGATCCCGAGGAAGAAGCTCGGCACCGACAGGCCCACCAGCACGAAGGCGCTCCCGAGGTAGTCGGGCCAGCGGCCGCGGTGGCGCGCGGCGAACACGCCGATCGGGACCGCGAGCAGGAGCGCGATGCCGAGGCTCATCAGCGACAGCTGCATGGTCACCGGGAAGCGGAGCGCGAGGTCGCCCGCGACCGAGCGGCCGGTGCGGAGCGAGCTGCCGAGGTCGCCCTGCAGCGCCGCGCCGAACCACTGCGCGAACTGCACGTGGACGGGGAGGTCGAGGCCGAAGATGCGCCGCAGCTCGGCCATGCGCTCGGGGCTGACGCCGTCGCCCAAGCCGATCAGCTGGGTGACCACGTCGCCGGGGATGGCGCGCATGAGGAGGAAGACGACGAGCGCGACGCCGAACAGGGCGGGGAGCGTCAGGAGGAGTCGGCGGCCGAGGTACGTGAGCATGGCGTGGCGGGCATCATGGCACGAGCGAGCGGTTCGTCGAACGGGCATGGGCGGCGCCGTTGTGCTACGATTGCTACGCATGAAGACGCTCGACTACCCGACCCTCGCCCACCGCGACCTGCGCAACCGCAGCGCCGAGGTGCTCCGACGTGTGCAGGCGGGGGAGACCTTCCAGGTGACGAACCACGGCGACGTGGTGGCGGTCCTGTCGCCAGCGAACCGTGCGCCTGGTCCTCGCGTCCGCGCCGCCACGGTTCGTGGGGGGTTCGCGGCCCTTCCGCGGGTGCGGGTGGACGTACCCACCGCCGTCGTGCTCGACGAACTGCGCGGCGACCGGTGAGGGTGTACGTCGAAGCCTCTGCGGCGGCCAAGCTGCTCATCGAGGAGCCCGAGTCGGTCGCGCTCGCGGCGCGCCTGGAGGGGTGGGTCGCCCAGGGGTTCGCGATCACGAGCAGCTTGGTGCTGGAGACCGAGTTGCGCCGGCTGGCGCACCGGTTCGCGATCGCGCAGGAGCGCGTGTCCGACCTGCTCGACCGGTTCGACGTGTACGAGCCGGATGCGCTCACGTACCGGACCGCGGGCTTGCTGCCGGGCGCACACCTCCGGAGCCTCGACGCGCTGCACGTCGCGGCGGCGCTGCAGGGCGACTGCCGGACGATGGTGACGTACGACCTGCGGCAAGCCGAAGCGGGTCGCGCGGCCGGCCTACGGATCGAAGCACCACGCGCCTGACCCGACCGCACGACCTGAGGCCGCTATCCTGGGCCCCCATGACCCACGCCCACCACCTGGTCCTCGCCCTCTCGTGCCCGGACCGCCCCGGCATCGTCCACGCCGTTACCGGTGTGCTGGCGCGTCACGGCGGCAACATCACCGAATCCCAGCAGTTCGGCGACCCGGGCACCGGGCTCTTCTTCATGCGCGTGCAGGTGGAGGTCGCCGCGGAGCGCACGGCCCTCGAGGTCGACCTCGCCGAACTCGCAGCGTCGCTCGGCATGACCTGGACGCTCGACGCGGTGGGCCGTCCGCTGCGGACGCTGCTGCTCACCTCCAAGGAGGCGCACTGCCTCACCGACCTGCTCTTCCGCGCGCGGCAGGGGCGGCTGCCCATCGACGTGGTGGGCGTGGTGAGCAACCACACCGACCTCGAGCCGATCGCCGGTTTCTACGGGGCGCCCTTCCACCACGTCCCAGTCGACCGTGGGAGCAAACCCGCCGCCGAAGCCGCACTGCTCGACTTGGTGGCGCGCCACGACGTGGAGCTGGTCGTGCTGGCGCGCTACATGCAGGTGCTCTCGGACGACCTGTGCCGCCGCCTGGCGGGCCGCGTGATCAACATCCACCACTCGTTCCTCCCGAGCTTCAAGGGCGCGCGTCCGTACGCGCAGGCGCACGAGCGCGGGGTCAAGCTGATCGGCGCCACGGCGCACTACGTCACCGGCGAGCTCGACGAGGGCCCGATCATCGAGCAGGACGTCGAGCGCGTCGACCACGCCGACGACGCGCGCGAGCTCGTCGCCACCGGCCAGGACGTCGAGCGCCGGGTGCTGGCGCGGGCCGTGCGCTGGCACGCCGAGCACCGGGTGTTCGTCAACGGGGGGCGGACGGTGGTGTTCCGGTAGGCGCGAGGCTCGAGGCTCGGTGCACGAGATGGTGCCCGTGCTTGCAATTCGCTCCGTCGACCGGTAAATTCATCGGACCAATCCGGCGTTCCGTGTCCACGTTCGTTTCGTCAGCTTCGGCTGAGAGGCGGTCCGGTGAAGTCGCACGCGTTGCAGGACATCGAGAAGCCGCGCCTCTCGCGCGAGGTCGCTCGGCGGCTGGGGCAGACGATCCGCGAGGGTCGGTTCCTGCCCGAGCAGCGCCTCCCGTCGGAACGGCGCTTGAGCGAGGAGTTGGGCGTGAGCCGCCCGGTCGTGCGCGAGGCGTTGGGTACGCTCGCCGCGCAGGGCTTCGTCCAGATCCGGCCGGGCAGCGGTGCGTTCGTCGTCGACGTCTCGGTGCAGCTGGCGCACGTCGAACCGGCCATCTGGTTCCGCGCGAACGCGAAGCTCGTCGAGGACTACTACCAAGCGCGGCTCGCCATCGAGCCCGCCATCGCGGCGTTGGCGAGCCGGCGGGCGAACATCGAGCGCACCGCCGACCTGCGCGCCATCCTGCAGGCGACCGAGGCCGTCATCGCCCGCGGTGAGGTCGCCGCGTGCATCGGTCTGGACATCGACTTCCACCGGGCGATCGCGGCGCTGGCCGACAACGCCTTCGTCGAACGCATGCTCGATGCGATCATCGACGACGAGAGCGACCTGCGCCGCGTGCTGCACCGCGTGCCGGGTCGGCCCCTGGTCGCCCATCGGGGTCACCTGCGCATCCTTTCCGCCATCGAGAGCGGCGATCCGGAACGGGCCCGTCGCGCCATGGCGAACGCTCTCGAGGCCGCGGCTCAGGACGTCGACCTCCTCGTGAAGGGGGGTGATGGACCCGACCCAACGTGAGCCCGTCCACGCACCGGTTGCGCGTCGTTGGAGCACGACCTCGACGCCGCGCTCACGTTCGCTAGAAGGGAAGACCTCTTGACACCACTTCGCAGAACGCTCGTCGCCGCCCTCGTCGCCCTGGTGGGCGTCGCCTTCGCCCAGTTCCCTGAGCGCGCCATCAATTACGTGATCGCCTTCAACGCCGGGGGCGAGTCCGACATCACCGCTCGCCTCCAGCAGGCGCACCTCGAGGAGATCCTCGGCGTGAACGTCAACATCGTCAACCGCGCGGGCGGCGGCGGCGCGGTGGCCTGGAGCGAGAGTCAGCGCTCGACCGACCCCGACGGCTACACCGTCGTCGGCGTGAACCTGCCGCACATCGCCACGCAACCGATGGAGCGCACCGACACCGGCTTCGAGGCCGACAACTTCGAACTCATCATGTGGTTCCAGTTCACGCCCAACGCGCTCCTGGTCCGCAACGACAGCCCGTTCCAGACGCTCGACGAGCTGATCGCCTACGCCAAGGAGAACCCGGGTTCGGTGACGCTCGGCGGCAGCGGCAGCAACACCGCCAACCACATCGCCGTGCTGCAGCTCGAGCAGCTCGCCGACATCGACCTCACGTACGTGCCCTTCACCGGCACCGGACCCACCGTGCCCGCGCTGCTGGGCGGCCACGTCACGGGCTTGATGAGCTACTCGCCCATGGCCGTCCTCCAGCAGGACCAGGTCCGCACGTTGGCGATCGCCTCGGCGGAACGCGTGTCGTTCCTGCCGGACGCCCCCACGTTCGTGGAGCAAGGCATCGACATCGTGAGTGGTGCGCATCGCGGCGTCGCCGCCCCTCCAGGAACGCCGGCAGACGTCGTCGAAGCGCTCGCGGACGCCTTCGAGGAGGCCTCGCGGCGGATCGCCGCCGAGCAAGAGGAGATGGGCTTCGCGATGCTGTACGTCCGCGGCGACGAGGCCGACGCGCTCATCGACGAGATCAGCGAGGAGTACGCGGCGATCCTCGAGACGCTCCGATAGCCGTCTCGCCTCCTTGAACCCGTAGGGGCCAGGGAGGGCCACCCGGACTTCGCGCACGACGGGTGGACCCTCCCTCGCCCCAGAATGGACGTGCAGAGATGAGGATCGCGCCTTGGACGTCCTGACGGCCGCACTCGGCCAACTCTTCGTTCCCTATCATCTCGCCCTCATCGTCGGTGGCACCACCGTCGGGCTGCTCGTAGGGGCCATGCCCGGTCTATCGGCGACGATGGCGCTCGCCGTTCTCTTGCCGTTCACGTTCGCGATGCCCGCGCTGGCCGGCCTGATCGGCCTTGGCTCGGTGTACATGGGCGCCATCTATGGCGGCGCCTTCTCCGCCATCTTGATCAACGCCCCCGGGACACCATCGTCGATCGCGACGACGTTCGACGGCTACCCCATGGCCAAGGCCGGTCGGGCCCAAGAGGCGTTGACCGCGGCCACGGTCGCCTCCGTCCTCGGCGGACTGTTCGGCGTGTTCGCCCTGCTCGTGCTGGCGCCACCGTTGGCGGCGTTCTCCCTGCGATTCGGCCCCCCCGAGTACTTCTGGGTGGCCGTGCTGGGTCTGACGCTCATCGGCAGCCTGTCGGCCGGCAGCCTGCTCAAAGGGCTGCTGGGTGGGGCGCTGGGCGTGCTGCTCAGCATCATCGGCGTGTCGCCGATCGGCGGCGAGTCCCGCTTCACCTACGGGTTCCCGGTCCTCCAGGGCGGCGTCGAACTGATCGTGGCGCTGATCGGCCTCTTCGTGATCCCCGAGCTGCTCGTGATGGCGGGCACCGGCATCGCCGCCTTGACACGCACCACGTCGGTCGGATCGAAGCGCAAAGGCGTGATGTGGCCGACCATCAAGCGCGTCCTGTCGATGCCCGGCAACCTGCTGCGCTCGATGGTCATCGGCGAGATCGTCTCGGTGATCCCGGGCGCGGGCGGCAACATCGCCGGCCTGCTCGCGTACAACGAGGCCAAGCGCGCCTCGAAGCACCCCGAGGAGTACGGCAAGGGGTCGATGGAGGGCCTCGTCGCCTCCGAATCGAGCAACAACGTCACCGTGGCGGGCAGCATGGTGCCGCTGCTCACGCTCGGGATCCCCGGCGCGCCACCCGACGCGCTCATCCTCGGCGCGATGCTCATGCACGGTCTGCGTCCGGGGGCCGAACTGTTCACCGTCAGCGGCGTGCTCACCTACGGCTTCATCCTGTCGATGGGGCTCTCGGCCCTCGTGATGCTGCCGATCGGCCTGCTCGGTGGCCGGTTGATCTACGAGACCGTCGTGCGCGTGCCGCCGTACTTCCTGGTGCCGACGATCGCCACGATGGCGATCCTCGGTTCGTACGCCCTGCGCAACAGCATGACCGACGTGATGATCATGCTCGTGCTGGGCATCGCCGGCTACCTGCTCAAGGAGCTCGGCTTCCATCCCGCGCCGATCGCGCTGGGACTGATTCTGGGGCCCATCGCCGAGACGGGCTTCGTGCAGTCGACGCTGATGGGCTCGAGCCTCACGTACCCGTTCCTCAAGCTGTTCGAGAGCCCGCTGTCCCGGATCCTGATCGCGCTGTCGGTCATGGCGATCGTCTGGCCGTGGTTCACCGCCTGGCGCCACCGCCGGCAACGCGCGCGTGGGGGTCCCGCATGAAGACCGTCGCGAGGGCCGGCATGAACACGGACGCGCTGGGGGGTCTGTTCGGCCTCGGCCTCACCCTCCTGTTCTGGTTCGGTCGCGGTTCGTGGTCGCCGCTGAGCGCGATGTTCCCCAACGCCGTGCTCGTCACGATGGGGGCCTTGTCGATCGGGTTGTTGATCCAGGCGGTCGTCCGTCGGGAGCTCCTGCCCGTGTTCGCCGAGGGGAACCGCACGCGCATCGTAGCGACGGCGGTCGCGCTCCTCGTCTGGGTCTGGTCGATCCGGCACTTGGGCTTCTACCTGTCGGGGCTGGTCTTCTTCACGGCGCTCACGCTCTACATCGCCTCGGCCAGCCGGCGCATCACGGCGCGCAGCGTCGTCATCTGGACGGTGATCGTCGTCGTCGAGCTGACCGT
>JAGXHO010000011.1 GCA_024636105.1 Trueperaceae bacterium
CGCGCGCGCCTCAATCGGTTCTTCAGCTTCGGCGGGTACGGGTCCGATTCTTCGGACCGTGTGGAGCTCACGCGCTTGGCCATCGAGCGCTGTGGCCGCCTTCACGGGCACGCGCTCGATCCCGCCCGGATGCTCGTGGTGGGCGATACGCCGCGTGATGTCGAGGCGGGCCGCGGCGTGGGGGCGGTCACCGTGGGGGTCGCGACGGGCAAGTACACGGTCGAGCAACTCGAGGCGGCGGGTGCGGACTTCGTGCTCGCCACGCTCGAATCACCGCTGCCCGGCATCGAGGATCTGCTGCGGCAGGGCTGACCGAAGCGAGTTCTACCGACGCAGCACCGCGCGCGCTGGCGCACCGTCCCCCGCGCCGCCGTCGAGCTTCAGCGGTAGGCACAACAGTTCGTAGACGCCGGACGCGACGCCGCTAAGGTCGATTCCCTCGAGGATGATGACGTCGTCGGCCAGCAGCACTTTGTGGGTGTCGTGGTTCGCCGACCCGAACGCCTCGACCGAAAGGTAGTCGATCCCGACGAGTCGGATGCGTGCCGCGACGAGCGCGCGCGCCGCTTCCGGCGCGATGAAGGTGAAATCCTCGCGGAAGTGTTCCTCGGCCCAGAACGATGAGTTGCGGGTCTTGAAGAGGACGCGCTCGGCACCCGCGACGATCGCATCGGTCACGTGTTCTGGGCCGATGACGCGCACGCTCTCCGGGATCTCGATGACGCGAGCCTCGCCGATGAGCGCATCGAGCTGAAGGTCGATCACGCGACGTCCCTCCGCCAGGAAGTGGGCGGGCGCGTCGACGTGGGTGCCGGTGTGGGCACCCAGGCGCAGGAACGAGACGTTGGCGGCGTCGCCGTTCGCGAGGGCCACGGGCGTGTCGATCGCGACCGGGGGATCGCCCGGATAGACGGGCATGCGGGTCCGCACCGCGACGCTGAGATCGTGGATCGGCATGCGCGTCACTCCTGCGGCTTGACCGCATGCCCGCCGAACTCGTTGCGCAACCCGGCGATCACCTTCGCGCCAAAACTGTCCTCCTGCCGCGACCGAAACCGCATCAGGAGCGAGAGCGCGAGCACGGGCGCCGGCACGTCCTTGTCGATGGCCTCGGCCACGGCCCACCGTCCCTCGCCCGAGTCCTCGACGTACCCGCGGATCGACGCCAGGTCCGGTTCTTTCGCGAACGAGCGTTCGGCCAACTCGAGGAGCCAGGAGCGCACGACGCTGCCCTGGTTCCACAGGTGCGAGATCGCTCGCAGATCGAGCTCCGTGAAGTCCGACGCGTGGAGGATCTCGAATCCCTCGCCATACGCCTGGAGCATGCCGTACTCGATGCCGTTGTGCACCATCTTGACGAAGTGCCCGGCGCCGCTCGGACCGACGTGAAGGTAGCCGTCGAGCGGCGCCAGCGTCTTGAACGCCGGCTCGAGCCGTGCGAACGGCTCGCGCGGGCCGCCGATCATCAGGTTGAAGCCGATCTGCAAGCCCCAGATGCCGCCGCTCGTTCCCTGATCGAGCAGGGCGAGTCCCTGCCGTTCGAGCCACTCCGCCCGCCGAATCGTGTCCCGATAGAACGAGTTCCCGGTCTCCACGATGACGTCGCCGGCCGTCAAGAGTGGGGCGAGCTCCGTCAACGTGTTCTCGGTGACCTCGCCAGCCGGCAGCGACACCCAGATGGCGCGCGGAGCCTCGAGTCGTTCGACGAACTCGGCGACGGTGCGCGCGCCCGAAGCCCCTTCTGCGGTCAACTGGTCGATCGGCTCCGGACTCCGGTTCGTCACCACGACTTCGTGGCCACCGCCCATCAGCCGGCGTGCCATGTTGGCGCCCATGCGCCCCAATCCGATCATCCCGCACTGCATGGAATTACCTCCGTTGTGAATCATCGTCCGCGCGCCGGCCGGCGCGTCGGAGTTCGTGCGTGTGCTGGCCCTCGACGGTGCACGCGATCTGCTCCGCGGCGTCATACCAGCGGCGTCCGTCGCGGGCGAGGAGCGCCTCGGCCGCCGCGGGCCCGACCGAGCCCGCGGCGTAGTTGGGAACGTCCGACGGTCGCGCCGTCGCCCACGACGCGATCGCCGGGTCCACGACGGCCCACGCCGCCTCCACCTCGTCGGCGCGCGCGAAGAACGTCGGGTCGCCGCGCAGAGCGTCGAGCAGCAGGTTCTCGTACGCGGAGGGGGACTCGACGGCGCGGCGCTGGGTGACGCGGCAGTAGTCGAGGGCGATGGTCTGCGTCCCCATCGTCTGCCCAAGCCGCTTCCCCTCGACCTGCAGGATGATCCCTGCATCCGGTGAGACGTTGACGACCAACAAGTTGGGGCGCACCACATCGCCGTCAGCGCCGGCGTGGGCCCATGGGGTGTGCGGCGCCGGCTTGAACTCGACGATGATCTCGGTGGCCCTCCGCGCGAGCCGCTTGCCCGAGCGCAGGTAGAAGGGCACCCCCGCCCACCGCGCGTTGTCGATGTGCAGTTTCAGCGCGGCGTAGGTCTCGACCGTCGAGTCGGCGGCCACCTTCGGCTCTTCGCGGTAGGCCGGCACGCGGTCCCCGGCGATGCTGCCCGCTCCGTACTGCCCGCGGACGGCTTCGTGCTCGACGGCCTCCAGTGCCATCCTCCGGATGGCGCGCAAGACCTTCACCTTCTCGTCGCGCACGGCCCGCGGGTTCCACTCCGCGGGCGGCTCGATGGCGACCAGCGCGCAGAGCTGGAGCAGGTGGTTCTGGATCATGTCGCGCATCGCCCCGGCCGTCTCGTAGAAGCCGCCGCGCCCCTCCACGCCCAGCGTTTCGGAGGCCGTGATCTGCACGTGATCGATGGTGTTCCGGTTCCAGAGCGGCTCGAAGATCGCGTTGGCGAACCGCAGCGCGAAGAGGTTCTGCACGATCTCCTTGCCGAGGAAGTGATCGATGCGAAAGACGTCGTCTTCGTCGTAGCCGCGCGTGACCTCGGCGTTCAGCTCGCGAGCCGAGCCGGCGTCGTGGCCGAACGGTTTCTCGATCACCAGGCGCGCCCACGCTCCCTCGGCGCGCTGGTACGCGTGCCCGGCGAGCCCGGCCTCGGTAAGGCGCCGCATGATCGGCGCGAACAGCGACGGCGGCGTCGCGAGGTAGAAGAGCCGGCGTGCGCCCGCGCCCGCGTCGAACGACGCCAGCCTGCGTGCGAGCTCGGCGTACCCCTGGGCGTCCTCGCTGTCGTACTCGGCCGCGATGTAGGAGACCCGTTCTTCGAACTCCGTCCAGGCCGCTTCATCGCCCGCTCCGGCCTCGCGCAGCACCGCCGTGCGCATGCGCTCGCGGAACTCGTCGTCGCTCATCGAGCTCCGGGCGTACCCGATCACGCGACACTCCGGCGACAGCAGTCCACGCCGCATCAAGCCAAAGATCGCGGGCATCACCATCCGTTCGGTCAGGTCACCAGACGCGCCGAAGAGGACCAGCGTGCAAGGCTCGACCATCTCTACTCCTCTCGAGGCACGGCCGCGGCGTGCGTGGGCGTCCGCCGGTCGAGGAGGCGAACCGCTCCATGGTCCGGATGAACACCGCCGGATCGCGTCCGGCGGCGAGCTCGTAGTGGCCGCGTTCGCCCGTCAGGAGCGGCCACGCCCGGCCGGTCCCCCAACCCTGATACGGTCCGCCATCGTCGCGCTGACCGTAACCGTCATGGTTGTAGCGATGCCAGCACGGTCCGAACGGCGTCTCGACCTTCAGGACCGCATCGACGACCCGAAGCGAAGCGACCACCAACGGATCGTCAGGGCTGCGAATGCCGTAGCGGACGAGTTCGAGGAACCCGGCGTCGACGATCTCCTTGGCAGGGAAGTCCACGCGATGTCCGGCAGGATGGTTTCGCACGGTCAGGCGCGCTCGATCTGGATCCTCGTCAGGCGACTGGTCGTGCACGTCGGCTGGCAGGATCCGGATGTAGTGGCGCGGAATGTCGGCCACGAGCGTGCCATCGGTCGTGACCGTCCACGATTCGAAACGGCTCCCCAGGAAGTCGGCGTGCTGCTCGAGGAACCGAAGGTGTCGTGTACTGGAGGTCGCGGACTTGCGGCCGGTCGATGGTCGGGAAATGGACTTCGGTGACGATGCCGCTCCACAGCGTGAACCAGAGGGCTCCGGGCCTCGAACGCGGTGCCGACGCCCTCTTTGGCTCCGGGTGTCCATCGCGGGGCCGTTCCCGGCTGCCCGAACGCCGCGCGATCGCCGCGGACGCGTACGAGCGAGTGGCTCTGCATCGGAACCAATCGGCTTGAATCGCTGTTCACGGCGTCTCCCAACCGTTCGCAGGAATGTGTGGGCTGCGTACCTAGCCGCGCCCTGCCGCGGGAACGTGCGATTGGGCTCGGTCGAGCGGCGCTGCACCCGGTCGACGCTCTGGAGCGTGTGGGCAGTGTAGGTCGCCCGTCGGATCTCGGGCGCGCACCTGACCATCGCGGGTCGCAGGACGCGGCGAACACGATTCCGAACGCGCCACGCAGCGGGCTGTGGCACGAGAACGCGCCCGTGTCGGGAAGCGGGCGCGACGCGAACCTGAGTGTCGGCGTCGGCCACATCGCCCAGATCGACGAGTTGCCATGGCACCGAGGCGTCAGTTGCCGTCCGCGGCGACTCGGCATCGCGCTAAGGTGCCCACAGATTCCCCCACTCCGTTTTGCAGGACCGTCGCGCCGCGACGGCAACCGATGATTCCATCGCTGGCCGAGAGAAGGGTTCATGACACCGGAACACGGGATCGTCATCGTCACCGGCTCCAACGGACGCATCGGCGACGCCGTGATGCGGCGGCTCGCCGGCCGCTTCGCGGCCGTCGTCGGGTTCGACCGCAGGGCACCGAAGCCACCACCGCCGGGATGCGTGTACATCTCCGTGGAGATCACGTCCGAGGAGAGCATGCGGGAGGGGCTGCGCACCATCCGCGAGCACCACGGCGCGCACGTCGCGTCGGTGGTCCATCTCGCCGCCTACTACGACTTCTTCGGCAAGCCGAGCACGAAGTACGAGGAGATCACCGTCCAGGGCACCGCCCGTCTGTTGCGGTACCTACGGGAACTCGACTTCCGGGTGGAGCAGTTCATCTTCTCCAGCACGATGCTCGTGCATCGACCGGGTGAGCCCGGATCGTTCATCACCGAGGACTCGCCGATCGAGGCGACGTGGGCGTATCCGGCATCGAAGGTCCGGACCGAGCAGGTCATCCACGACGAACGAGGCGAGATCCCGGCGGTTCTGATGCGCATCTCCGGGGTGTACGACGATGTCGGCCACTCCATCCCGATCGCGAACCAGATCCAGCGCATCAACGAGCGCAACCTCACGAGCCGGGTGTACTCGGGATCGACGGCGCACGGCCAGTCCTTCCTGCACATGGACGACCTGGTGGACGCCATCGAGAACGCGGTGGCTCGTCGCGCCCAACTTCCGCCGGAGGTTCCGCTCCTCCTCGGCGAGCCTGAGGCGCTCAGCTACGACGAGCTCCAGCACACCATCGCGCGCCTGATCCACGGCAAGAGCTGGGAGACCGTCGCGATCCCCTCGGTGCTGGCTCCGTTCGCAAAGGCGGGTGCATGGGTCCTGGACCACGTCCCCGGCAAGGAGTCGTTCCTCAAGCCGTGGATGATCGACCGTGCGAACGACCACTACGCGCTCGACATCACGCGAGCCCGGACGATGCTCGGATGGGAGCCGAGACGCTCGCTGCGCACCACGCTGCCCAAGATGGTCGCGGCCCTGAAAGCGGATCCGATCGGTTGGTACCGCGAGAACGACCTGAAGCCCCCGTCGAACTCAGGGGCGTCGGGCGGAACGTCCGAGGCGTCGGCGACCGACGCGCCGGCGGAGGAGCCGCCCGACGCGTCGGGCCCGGTGCGTGTCCGAGAACCTCCCGCGGCGGCGAGCCGGGTCGGCCCCGAGCACGCGGCGCACGGCGGCCAGGCGCCGTCACCGAACCGGGATTCGGAGGCGCCGGCCACTGGCGTCGCGCAGCAGTCCCACGGGGCGATGGCGCCAACGCCCGACGACGCGACGATGGCGATGCCGCAGGCTCAGAGACCGACCTGGCCGCACTTCGCCAACATGATCCTGGGCCTCTGGCTCATCACGACGCCGTTCGCGCTCGGGTTCCGCAGCGTGGAGGTCCAGGCGAGCGACGTCGCGAGCGGCTCGCTCGTCATCCTGTTCGCCGTGCTGACGCTCACCGGCGGGCCGTTCTGGAAGCTATGGGCGCCGTGGGCGAACTCGCTCGTGGGCGTCTGGTTGCTGTTCGCTCCCCTCGTCTTCTGGGCGCCCACGGCCGCCGCCTACTCCAACGACATGCTGGTCGGGGCGCTGGTCATCGTGTTCGCCATCCTGGCTCCGGGGATGCCGATGCCGAAGGGGATGCGCATGGAGCCCGGCCCGGACGTGCCCCCCGGGTGGTCCTACAACCCCTCCAGCTGGCCCCAGCGGGCCCCGATCATCGCGCTCGCGCTCGTCGGCTTGTTCCTATCCCGGCAGATGACGGCCTATCAACTCGGCTACATCCCATCCCTCCCGGACCCGCTCTTCGGGCTCGGAACCGAGCGCGTGCTGACCTCCGACGTCTCGAAAGCGTTCCCGATCCCGGATGCGGGACTCGGCGCGGTCGCCTACATGATCGAGTTCCTGATGGGCTTCATGGGCGACAAGCGACGGTGGCGAACGATGCCGTGGATGGTGGCGTTCTTCGGCATCCTCGTCGTCCCGCTCGGCGTCGTGAGCGTGACGCTCATCGTCTTGCAGCCGATCGCGGTCGGGTCCTGGTGCACGCCGTGCCTCGCCGCCGGCATCGCGATGCTCATCATGATCCCGCTTACGCTCGACGAGGTCGTGGCGACGCTTCAGTTCTTGCTGCAAGCGCGACGCGAGGGCCAGTCGATATGGCGTGTGTTCTGGCTCGGCGGCACGCTCCGCGAAGCACCCGACGCCGGACCGGTGCGCGCCGACGTCGTGAGTCCCGGAGCGATGGTCTGGGGGATGGGCCTGCCGTACAACCTGGTCCTGAGCGCGGGGATTGGCGTTTGGCTCCTGTTGACGCCGTGGCTGCTCGGCAGCGCGGACACGGTCGCCCACAGCGACCACCTGTTCGGTGCGCTGATCGTGGTCGCCGCAATGGTCGCGCTGGCCGACGTCGGGCGCGCCGTGCGCTACCTCAACGTCGCCTTCGGCGCCTGGGTGATCGCGGCGCCATGGCTGCTGGCCGGAGCCACGCCTGCATCGACGTGGACGAACGCGATCGCCGGCGTGCTCGTGATCCTGCTCAGCCTGCGGCGAGGACCGGTGCGTGAGCGTTACGGGATCTCGCAGAGGATCATCCGGTGATCCACGACGCGGCAGGCCGCGTCGGTCCGCCGAACCCTACCGCTCGTCCAGTCGAGCGATCTCCGGCGCGCCGTGCTCGGCGAGGGCCGGCGCGGGCGCGCTGGCCCCGAGCACGCGCATCAAGGTCGCTCGATGCGACCGGACCGCGCGCACGCCGGCCGCCACGGCGTCTCGCTGGTGCCCGAAATCGAGGGTCTGGATCGGCCGCGCGAACGTCGGCCGTAGGACCAGGTCGGCCCGTTCGAACAGCAGGTGGGCGTGTTGCGTGTGGCAGATCTCGAGCGCTCTGGCCAGCGCCTGCACGCCGTCGTTGAGGTGCGGCGGGGTGTCCGACGGCTGTCCCACGTCGATGGCCAGCACCCGCTCCGGCACCAGCTCGCGAGCTACGTCCACGGGCGCGATGTCGGCGTAGGCGCCGTCTGCGAGGTGCATGCCGTCTCGGGCGAGCGGCGGCAGGATGCCTGCGAGTGCCGAACTGGCGTAGGCGGCATCCGCGGCGCTGCCGCGCGACAGCACCACCCGGGTACCGGAGACCAGGTCGGTGGCCACCACCGCGACGGGCAGGCGGCACCGTTCGAGCGAGTTGGGCGCGTGGGGCCCGCCCTCGAGCTGCGCGGCCCTGGCCCCGTTCGAGCTCGAGTCGAACGCTGCCGCATGGCCCGCGCCGGGAGTGCGCCTAAGCACGGCCGTCGCACCTGTCCGAGTCGGGGTGCGACCGGCGCCCGGTGCCGGGTCCCATTGCGCTGCCCGCCCGAGTCGGCGGCTTCGCGGCGGCGGCCAGCGCGCCCACCACGAGCAG
>JAGXHO010000077.1 GCA_024636105.1 Trueperaceae bacterium
CGGTAGTCGACGTGCAGTTCGACGGCGAGGCGGCGCGTTGGCTGGCGGCCCTCGAGGGCGGCGAGGCAAGCGAGCCGTGGACCGAACCGCCGGGCCTGCGCGCGACCCTGCGCCCCTACCAAGAACGTGGCGCGGCCTGGTTGACGCTCGCGGCCCGCCTCGGGCTGGGCGTCATCCTCGCCGACGACATGGGGCTCGGCAAGACCATCCAGACGCTCGCGTTCCTGCTGCAGGAGCGAGCGGCGGGCCGCGCGCACGGTCCCTCGCTGGTCGTCTGCCCCACGTCGGTCGTGCGCAACTGGCACGACGAGGCGGCGCGCTTCGCGCCCGACCTGCGCGTTCTGGTGCACCACGGCGCCGACCGACCGCGCGGCAAGGATCTGCGCGCGGCGGTGGCGGCCGCCGACCTCGTGGTGACCAGCTACTCGCTCCTGCGCAGCGACGCCGCAGCGCTCCAGGCGATCGACTGGCACGCGCTGGTGCTCGACGAAGCGCAGCAGATCAAGAACCCCGACACCGCGCAGGCGCGCGCCGCGCGGCAGCTGAACGCGAGCGTGCGCCTCGCGCTGACCGGCACCCCGATCGAGAACCGCCTCGACGAGTTGTGGTCGATCGTCGAGTTCCTCAACCCCGGCTACCTCGGAACGCGCAGCGCCTTCCGCCAACGATTGGCGCTGCCGATCGAGCGCGAGAGCGACCCTCACGCGACCGCAACGCTGCGCCGCTTGGTGCGACCGCTCGTCCTGCGGCGCCTCAAGAGCGACCGCGACGTGATCAGCGACCTGCCCGACAAGGTCGTCCAGCGCGCCTGGGTGGACCTCTCCGAGGAGCAGGCGACCCTCTACCAGAGCGTGGTCGACGAGTCCCTGCGCGCCGTCGACGGCGCCGAGGGCATCGCGCGCAAGGGGCTGGTGCTGAAGATGATCACGCGCCTCAAGCAGGTCTGCAACCACCCCGCCCATGCGCTGGGCGAGCGCGTGTCGACCGTGTACCCGGCCGGCGCCGACGCCGCGACCCTGGCGACCTCGGAGCGCCGCAGCCCCAAGCTCGCGCGCCTGTGCACGCTGCTCGACGAGGCGTTGGCCGCCGGCGACGCTGCGCTGGTCTTCACCCAGTACCGGAAGATGGGCGACCTGCTCGCCGCGCACCTCGCCGCCCGCTTCGACGTCACCGTGCCGTTCCTGCACGGCGGCGTGAAGGCCGAACGGCGCGCCGACCTGGTGCGGACCTTCCAGGCCGACGGCGGTCCGCCGATCTTCCTGCTGTCGCTCAAGGCGGGCGGCACCGGCCTCAACCTCACCCGCGCCTCCCACGTCTTCCACTTCGACCGCTGGTGGAACCCTGCCGTGGAGGACCAAGCCACCGACCGCGCCTACCGCATCGGCCAACGCAAGGGCGTGCAGGTGCACGCCTTCGTCACCGTCGGCACGCTCGAGGAGCGCATCGCCGAGATGATCGAGGACAAGCGCGCGCTGGCCGGCGAGGTCATCGCGACCGGCGAGCGGGCGCTCGTCAACCTCGACGGCCGCGCGCTGCGCGACCTGGTGGCGTTGCGGCGGGAGGCGCTCGAATGAAGCGCCGCCGCCCCCGCCCCCGCCGGGGACCGACCCAGGCCATCCCCACCGACCAGGGCGTCGCGAGCCGACGCCAGCGCGGCGCCTTCGTCGAGAGCTGGTGGGCCGAGCGCTGGGTCGCCGCCCTCGAGCGACTCATCACCTCAGCCCGCCTCGTTCGCGGCAAGAGCTACGCCCGCGCTGGCCAGGTGCTGTCGGTCCAGGAGCAGAACGGCACGGTGCACGCCCAGGTCCAAGGCTCGCGCCGCACGCCCTACCGCGTGACGATCGGCCTAACGCCGCTCTCCGACGCGGCGTGGGAGCGCGTGATCGCCGCGCTGGCGCTCCGCCCCGACCTCGCCGCCAGCCTGCTCGCCGGCGAGATGCCGCGCGACATCGACGAGGTCTTCGCCAAAGCCCGAGCTGCGCTCTTCCCGATGGCGTCAGGCCACCTCCGCCTCGATTGCAGCTGCCCGGACAAGGCCGCCGTATGCAAACACATCGCCGCCACGTGCTACCTGCTCGGCGAGCAGCTCGACGAGGACCCGTTCCTCCTCTTCCGCCTGCGCGGCCGCGACCAGGACGAGCTGCTCGAGGGCCTGCGGCGGCGGGTGGGCGAGGGATCCAGCGCGGACGCAGACGCCGGTACCGCCCCGCCCGAGGCCGACCCCGAGCCGGCGCCCGCAGCCGATGCGACCCCGCTCGACCCCGCCGGCTTCTGGTCCACCGCCGGTCCGCCACCCCGCATCGACCTCCCCACCGAACGGCCCGACCTCTCCCTGCTGCGTCGGCTTGGCCCCTTCACCGCGCTCGACGACGACCTCGTCGCGCACCTGGGGCCGACCTACCGCGCCATCGCGTCGGCCGCCGAGGCGGCGTTCGAGGCCGCCGGCGCCGAGCCCATGAGCGAGGACGACCGCGCGCCCGGCGCTTAGGCGAGCGGATCGACGAGGGGCACGCGACCGCAGGCGGTGCCTCGCGCTCACGAGCGGCGCTCGTTCCACTGCTTGTAGTTGCCGGCACCCGGGCCATGAGGTGCTGTCGCTCGAGCTCCGTCGCCCCCGACGCGCGGGCCGGGAAGCGCTGGGCCTCGCGACCCCGAAGCACGGCGGCGACCTTGCCGCTTGGCTGATCCCGGGCACGCGGTCGATCCAAAGGTGGTTGGAGCCGAACTCGAAGCCGACCGACGAAGCATGCGTCGTGATCTCCACGCGACCCAGCACCTCCCGGTAGAACCGAACGGTCGCCTCGTACGCCTGCGGCGGCACCTTCATGGCGATGCTGCGACCGGCCGCGAAGCATGCCTCCGCGTTCATGCGACCTCGCCCACGGGTCGACCTCCGTCGACCCGGATCGCCTCTCGAACCAAGCTCGCGCAGACCGTGGCGTCCAGCTCGTCGTCTTCTCGGAACGCTACGTGTCGCATCTGCGTGCCGTCTCCCCGGAGCACGCCGTGGGGATCGTTCATGCTCGCGCCTTTCTGGAACCCCAACGTGACGTGCGTCTTCGCGCGCTGCAGGTAACAAAAGAGACCCTTTCGTGCGTAGCAGGGCTGCCCCCACTTCAGCGACTCGACCGCGTCGGGCACCGTCGCCGTGATGATCGACCGCAGTTCCGTCAACTGGGCCTTCTGCCGAGCGCTGCCTCGGCCAAACCACGCGTCCACGGGTTGGGTCATGCGGATGCCTCCTTCGCGTTCGTAGGTTCTCGATCGGAATCGGCGGGGAGGTTCGCGTACACGCAGGTGTTGCGCAGCCGGCCATCGGGCGACCGCGCCTCGTGGTGGAGGATGCCTTCGAGGCGGAAGCCGCAGCGCAGCGCGACCGCCCTCGAACCGACGTTGAACTCGTCGGTGACCAACGCGACCCGCGTGGCGCCCATTCCCTCGAGCGCCCACGCCGTCAGCGCGTTCACGGCCTCGGAGGCGTACCCCTTCCCCACCTCGCTGGTGCGAACCCAGTAGCCGACTTCGGTCTTGGGCAGCGACCAATCGGTTCGATGAAGGCCGACCGAGGCCACCAGTCGGCCCGCACACCGCTCGAAGGCGAGGTAGGGCAGATCCGCGCGAAGGAGGAAGTTCCCTTGCGCTTGGCGGCAGCGAGCCTCGGCAGATCGGAGCGTCTGAGGCTCGGCGACCCACGGCAGGAACCAGAGGTGCTCGCGAAGCGCGTCGATCGACTCGACCAGCGCCTCGTGGAGCTGCGGAGCGTCGGCGACGGAGAAGGGACGCAGAAGCAGGCGCGGCGTCTCGAACGCCTCAGGAACCGGGAAGTGGCGCGGATCCGGCATGCGCGGCGCCCGGTCAGGCGACCTTGACGACGATCTTGCCGACGTGGTCCGCCTCGCCGAACCGCTCGATCGCCCGCGGTGCGTCCGCCAGGTCGAAGGGGCCATCGATCACCGGCATCAGCGACCCGGACGCGAACAGCTCGTTGATGTGGTCGAGCCCATCGTTCGGTCTGAGGGCGAGGATCGCCAGGCGCTTGCCGGTCGCCTTCGTCAGGATCCACCCCATGAAGAACGCCTGCAGCAACCGCGCCACGTCACCGCCGACGATGACGTACCGACCACCCCGTGCGAGCGCCCGGAGGTGGCGAAGCGGCGAGCGCGTGCTCCGCGCATCGAGGATCAGGTCGTAGCGTTCGCCCGTGGCGGTGAAATCCGTTCGCTGGTAGTCGACGACGTGGTCGAAACCCATCTCGGTGAGCGCGCCCAACTTCGATGCCTTGTCGACCCCGGTCACTTCGCATCCATGGGCCTTCGCGATCTGAAGGGCGAGGGCTCCCACGCCGCCGCCGGCCCCGTTGATCAGCACGGACTCCCCCTTCTGGATCGCCCCGACCCCGACCAAGCCCTGCAGCGCGAGGAGCCCGGCATGCGGCAGCGCCGCCGCCTCTTCGAAGGTCATGCCCGGGGCCATGGCGTGGAGCGCGCCCTCCGCCACGCAGACGTACTCGGCGAAGCCTCCGAACCCCGCGCTGGAGAGGTCGCCGTACACGCGCTGCCCCCGAGCGAACCGCGTGGCGCCGTCCCCCAAGGCCTCGACCGTGCCGGCGACTTCGGCGCCCAGGATGGCCGTTCTCGGCTTGGTCAACCCGAACATCAGCCGGTACAGGTAGGGCTTGCCGCGAACGATCGACCAGTCCCAGTCGTTCACGGCGCTCGCATGCACCTTGACCAGCACCTCGCCGGCCTTGGGCGCAGGGACGTCTACCTCCTCGACGGTGAGGTCCGTCGGCGACCCGTAGCGCGTGAGGACGACCGCCTTCATGGCGCCGCCGGACCGATCGGGCGTGCGACCCATCGGCCGCTAGCCACCGAACGACGGGTCGTGTGCGCCTCTTGGGTTCATTGCGGCATGCTACCCGAGGCCATAGCCCCTACCATCTGAGCACGGCGCCCGCCGGCGCAGGCCGGCCGCGAACGCGAGGAGGAGACCCGTGTCCGAACCGACGCCTGGAACCGGAACCCAAGACGATCCCTGGGTGCTCACCACCCCGCCCGGCACGTCGTCGTACACGATGCACCGCGACGATGCCGCCGACCCGCCCGTGTTGGTCTGCCGCGTCGGCAAGACCACGCTCACCTACCACGCACGCGCCATCGAGGACCTGCACGCCTACCTCAAGAAGCGCGGCGACTGGGTGCCACTCGGCGGCGCCGACGAGCAGAAACCCGCCGCGGAGGGCAGCGTCGAGGCGTGGGGCCGCTCGCCGGACAACCCCGTCGGCGGCTGGTACGGGACGAAGAAGGGCCTGCGCGGCCGCTTCGGCGTCTACCTGCCGCCGCTCCTGGAAGCGCTCGGCCTGGTCGAGCTCGAGCACCAGGCGCGCAACAACCGCGTGCGCGCCCTCTGAACAGGACGAGTCGGGGCCGCGCGGCCGAGCAGGACGCTTCGTTACCTGGTGGCCGCCAGGTGCGCCACGACGCTCTCGCACAAGGCGTCCACCGGTGAACGGGCGTCCAGGCGCAGCACCGGGCACGCCAGCCGCGTCAGCCAGCGCTCGTGCAAGTCGAGGCTGCGGACCGGCGCCCGGGCGTGGTCGTAGCTGCGCGCCCAATCCAGGAACGCCCGATGCGCCTCGTGCAGGTCGCCGCCCGGATCGATCCGGTCGCCGTACCGTTGGCGCTCCCGAGCGGCGAGGCGCGCCATGCGGACGTCCGGTGCCAGGTACAGGAAGACGGCCAGGGTGAAGCGGTCGAGCAGCGGATCGCCCCAGCTGCACAGCGAGCCGGAGAGCACCCAGTCGTCGACGCCCTCGACGTCGCGCTCGATCATCGCGACCCGGTCCGCCGGATCCCGCTTGTGCCGGAACGGCGGGTCGGTGGGAAACCAGTAGTACGCGTCGGCGTCCAGGAACCGCGCACCGAGGGTGGTCGCCACCTGCCGACCGAGGGTGGTGGTCCCGGAGCCCGAGGCGCCGAAGACGTGGACGCGGTGGGCCAACGCGGGCTAGACGTAACCCTTCGCCTGGTAGTCGTCGAAGCCCGCCTGCGTCAACGAAGCGAGCTCCTCGAACCGAGCGGGGTCGGCCTTCGTGAAGTTAAAGCACGACTTGCCCTGCAGCGCATCGAGGACCGCGAACCAGTGCGTGACGGGCTGCCCGTAGGTCTTCTCGATCGACGGGAAGTACGAGGCGGGTCCCTTGACCTTGACTTCCGACGGCATGAGCACCTCCGCAGGGCCGCAGCGAACGTGGGCGGCGCACCCGACCCCTACCATCGTAGGGGCGCCGACCA
>JAGXHO010000078.1 GCA_024636105.1 Trueperaceae bacterium
TGGGCGGCGGCCTTCCAGACGCCCGCCATCGTGCGCGACGGGTTCCGCTTGGTCCGCCGCCTGCCGACGCTGCCCTGGCTGCTGCTCGCGGGTGGCGCCATGGGTTGGTCGCTGACGGCTGTGGAGACCTTCTGGCAGCCCATCGCCAGCCTCACCTTCGGCGCTGATCCGGCCAGGAGCGGCGTCTACGGCGCGCTCGGCTTCGTCCTCGGCGCCTCCGGTCTGCTCGGGAGCCTGCTCGTGATGCGCTATGGGGATCGCTTCCCGGGAGGGCCGGCGGCCCTCGCCGCCGCCACCCAGCTGCTCAAGGCGGCCGCGATGCTCCTGCTCGCGGCGCAGGCGGGCGGGCTCGGGGTCGCGGTCGGCCTCGGGCTGGCCTTCGTCGCGATCGCGGCGCAGAACGCACCGCACGACGCGCTGCTCAACCAGGCGGTGCCGAGCGAGCGGCGCTCGATCGTCCTCAGCATCCACTCGTTGGCGTTCTTCGGCGGGATCGCGCTCGGTTCGAGCGTGTTGGGCGTCGTCGCGAGCGCGGCCGGTCCATCGTTCGCGATGGCCCTCGCCGGCGTCGCGACGGCGGTGGCGGCCGGAGCGTACGTGGGCGTCGCCGCGGCGCGGCGACGGGGGGCGGCGGTCGCGATCGCAACCGAGGAGCCGGCGGGAGACTGACCCGGGCGCCAAGAATCATGTAAACGCTATTGACACGGAATATCGGTGTGTGTACGGTTGACATGGAAATGGGAGGCCTCCATGCCCCGTACCTACGACAACACCAAGCGCGCTCGTGATGCGGCGCGCACGACGGAGCGCATCGTCGCCGCCACCGAGGCGCTGCTCGCGGTCGGCGCCATCGGCGACGTCACCCTGCAGGCGATCGCGGCCGGAGCGGAGGTCACCGTCCAGACGGTGCTGCGCCACATGGGCTCGCGCGACGGCTGCTTCGCGGCGGTCGGCGAGCGGATCGGCGCCCGCGTCGAGGCGCAACGCGGCGGCACGGAACCCGGCGACGTCGAGGCGGCCATCGCGGCCCTGATCGCTCACTACGAGGCCGATGGGCGGCTGGTGCTCAACCTGCTCGCCCAGGAGGGGGGCGGCGAGGCGGTACCGCGTGAGGCGGCCGAGGCAGGCCGCGCGTACCACCGGGCGTGGGTCGTGCGCTGCTTCGGGCTGCGGAACCAGAGGCCCGACGCCGAGGTGGTCGACGCGCTGGTCGCCGCCACCGATCTCTACGTCTGGAAGCTGCTGCGCCTCGACCTCGGGCGCTCCACCGAAGCCACCGAGGCCGTGATCGCGCGCCTCGTCCGATCGGTCCTGGAGGCGTCATGAACACCGTCTTGATCTACACATCGCCCGCGCGCGGGCACCTGTACCCGATGCTGGACGTGGCGCTGGCGCTGCGCGCCGCCGGCCACCGCGTGGTGGTCCAGACGCTCGCAGACGAGCGCGACCGCGTGACCGCCGAAGAGCTGGAGCACCGCCCCATCGCGGCGGCGATCGAGGCGCTGCCGCTCCGCGACTTCGCGCACGCCAAGCCCATGGCGCAGGTGCGGGCCGCCTTCGACACCTGGCTCGCCCGGGCGCCCCACGAGGTCGCCGACCTGCGCGCCGCCGCCGCCGACCTGGCGCCTGACCTGCTCGTCGTCGACGCCAACACGTGGGGCGCCGCGGCGTTCGCCGAAGCGGAGCGGCGCCCGTGGGCCTCGTTCCTTCCCTACGCTCTGCCGGTCGCCTCCCGCGACACCCCGGCGTTCGGTCCCGGCTTCGCGCCGCCGCGGCACGCGCTCGACCGCCTGCGCGACCGAGCGGTTTGGGCGGCGCTGAACGGCGCCGTCCGAAAGCCGCTCCGGGGTCTGGACGCGCTCCGCGCCGACCTGGGCGTGCCGCCGATCGGGACGTACGAGGGTCTCTTGCTGCGCGCCGACGCGCTGCTGTACCGCACCGCCGTGCCGTTCGAGTACCCGCGCTCGGACTGGCCGGCCTCGGTGCACGCGATCGGGCCAGGCCTCTGGGCGCCCCCCGGCGAGGCTCCGGCCTGGCTTGCCGACCTCCCGCACCCACGGGTGCTGGTGAGCATCTCGACCGAGTTCCAGGACGACGGCGCGATCGTCGAAGCGGCGCTCGCTGGGCTCGCCGACGGCCCGGGCAGCGTGATCGTCACCACGTCGGCGCTCGACCCGGCACGGTTCGAGGCGCCGCACGATCGGGTGCGGATCGCGCGCACGCTGCCGCATGCGGCGGTGATCCCCGAGGTGGACGTGGTGGTCACGCACGGCGGCATGGGCACCACCCAGCGCGCGCTCGCGGCCGGGGTCCCCGTGTGCGTGGTTCCGTGGGGGCGCGACCAGAGCGAGTCGGCGCGGCGCGCCGAGGTGAGCGGGGCGGGCACCATGCTGCCGCGCGCACGGCTGACGCCTGCGCGCCTGCGCGCGGCCGTGGAGGGGGCGCTGGGACGCAAGCCGGCCGCGGAGGGGATCGCGCGCGCCTTCCGCGAGGCCGGTGGCGCGGCGCGTGCGGTGGCGGAGCTCGAACGGCTGCTCGGGAGCCCGCGGGCGGACGCAGCGGTTTGACCCTTGGGTGCCTTCTGAACGGCGGTGTAGCCTTACCGCCGGAGGACGAAGATGGCCACGAGCGTTGCGATCCCGAGCGGTCCTTGGGACGTCGAGAGTTTCAAGGAGCAAGGGCTGTACTTCCACCTCGTCGAGGTGAGCGAAGTGCTTCCCGGCAGCGCACGGGTGCGCGTCACCGACCATGGCGAGATGCTCATGTTCGGCGGGTACTCGTACCTGGGGCTGATCGGTCATCCCGCCATCAACGCGGCGGCCCAGGACGCGATCGCGCGGTACGGCACCGGCACCAACGGGGTGCGGCTGTTGGCCGGAACGCTGCCGCTGCACAACGAGCTCGAGGCGTCGATCGCGGCGTTCAAAGGCACCGAGGCGGCGATCGCCTTCTCCAGCGGCTACATCGCCAACATCTCGACCATCTCGTCGCTCCTCGATCGCCACGACACGGTCCTGTGCGACAAGCTCGACCACGCCAGCATCGTCGACGGTTGCCGCCTCTCCGGCGCCAAGATGGTGCGGTTCCGGCACAACGACCTCGACCACCTCGCCGAGTGCCTGCGGGCCGCCGATCCCCGGCACCGGAAGCTCGTCGTCGTCGACGGCGTGTACAGCATGGACGGCGACATCGCCGACCTGCCTGGCATCCGCGCGCTGTGCGACGAGTACGACGCCCTCCTCATGGTGGACGAGGCCCACTCGCTCGGCGTCCTCGGCGCGACCGGACGCGGCATCGAGGAGCACTTCGGCCTCGGCCCGGACACCGTGGACGTCAAGATGGGCACGTTCAGCAAGGCGATCCCCAGCATCGGGGGCTACGTGGCGGGCTCGGCCAAGCTGGTCTCGGACCTCAAGCACAAGGCGCGCGGCTTCATCTACTCGGCCGCGCTCCCACCCGCCTCGGCGGCTGCGAGCATCGCCGCGCTCGAGGTGCTGCGCGCGGAGCCGGAGCGGGTCCATAGCCTCCAGACCAAGTTCGCGCACTTCCTGGGGCGCCTGAAGGACGCCGGGTTCGACGTCCTCGGGAGCCAAGCGGCGATCGCCCCCGTCGTGTGCGGCTCGGCGCTGGCGGCCACCCAACTGATGATGCACTGCGTTCGGCACGGGATCTTCGTGCAGGCGATCCTCCCGCCGGTCGTCCCCATGGGCTCGGCGCGGTTGCGCGCGACCGTGACGTCGAACCACACGATCGAGGAGATCGACCTCGGCGTCGAGGTCTTGACGAGCGGCGCGCGCGAGCTCGGGATCCTGTAGGGCGCCCGGAACCGCTAGCGTTCGCTGGCTGCTGCCGTGCGCAGGCGCGCGAGCCGATCGAGCATCGCGTCGGGGAGCCACTGCGCGAGCGTCGCGCCGATCCTCGCGTCGCGCCCGACGAGGTAGCGGGTGCGCGGACGCCGCGTTGTCAACGCCGTCGCGACCACGGCCGCGACGCGGTCCGCAGGGATCCCGGCGCGCGCATGGGCGTGGGCTCGCTGCTTCGCGCGCTCGATCGACGGCCCGTAGAGCTCCAGCGCTTCCGGCGGCAGGTCGGCGAGCAGCGCCTCGGCCGCGCCCACCGACTTGTGCCAGATCGGTGTGGCCACGCGCCCCGGCTGCACGACCGAGACGCGGATGCCCCACGGCGCCAACTCGCGCCGCAAGGCGTCGCTCAGTGCCTCGACCGCGAACTTCGACGAGGCGTACGCCCCCTGGAGCGGCGAAGCGAACCGACCCGAGATCGAACTCATGTTGACGATCCGGCCGGTGCCGGCGCGCAGGAGCGGCAGGCACGCCTGGGTGAGCGCCAGCGTGCCGAGCACGTTTGCCTCGAACTGCGCGCGCACGGCGTCTATGGGCAGGAACTCCAGCGGTCCACCCACCGCGACGCCGGCGTTGTTCACGAGCCCGGAGAGCGCACGCCGGCCGCTCGCCGCGACGACCTCCTCGACCGCGTTCGCGAGCTGCGCCGGGTCGGTGACGTCCAGCAGCACCGGGACGATCCGGTCGCCGACCTCATCGCGCAGGCGCTCGCCGTCGTCGAGCCGGCGAACCCCGGCGAACACCACGACGCCCCGTCGAGCCAGCATCGTGGCGCACGCCCGGCCGATGCCCGTCGAGGTGCCCGAGATCAGGACGCCGTGCTGCATGCCGCCGCCTCGTTCCTGGGTGCGACGCACCCGCCGGCGGCACGGTACCGCGTCCGGATCACGCCACCCGCTCGGGGAAGGTCGGCGTGCGCCACGGTCCGCGCGCGCGCTCGAACTTGGCCGCGATCGCCAGTACCGCGGCGTCGTCGAAGGCCCCCGCGAACACCGAGA
The DNA here is from genome assembly GCA_024636105.1 of Trueperaceae bacterium. The sequence goes on from JAGXHO010000078.1 coordinate 4,859, forward strand.
GCCCGATCGGCAGCCCGTGCGCGAAGCCTGCGGGCACGCTGACGTGCGGGTACCCCGCGACGGCGGCCGGCGACGCGCACCCCGGGAACGGGCGGTCGCCGTCGATCAGGTCGATCGTCCACGCGGGGATCCGAGACGGGGCCACGAGCGCGTCGAGGCGGTGCTCGCGCAGCGCGCGGTCGATGCCCTCGTCGCGAGCGAGCCGGCGGCAGGTCGCCAGCGCCTCGAGGTAGGCCGGGTCGGCGAGCCCGGGCGCGCGCTGCGCGGCCTCGTGCAGCTCCTGGGCGAAGTAGGGCATCACCCGCTCGGCGTGCCGGCGGTTGAAGGCGACCACCTCGTCGAGGTCGCGCACCGGCGCCGTCGGGTGGCCCTCCAGGTACGCGTTCAGCCCGGCCTTGAACTCGGCGAGCAGCACCGTGCGCTCCGCCTCGCCGAGCGCCGCGCGGTCCGACAACTCGATCCCCTCGACGATCTCGGCGCCGAGGTCCCGCAGCACCTCGAGAGCGCGCACGAAGACCGCATCGGCGGCCTCGTGGATCCCGACGCAGGCGCGCGGTACCCCCAAACGGACGCCGCGCAGGTCCGCCCGCGCCCCGAGGGCCACGAACGTGGCCGACGCGCGCACCGCGGCCGTCGCCGGGTCGTTCGGGTCGCTGCCGGAGATTGCGTCGAGCAGTAGCGCCGCGTCCGCGACGGTGCGCGTCAGCGGCCCCGCGGTGTCCTGGGAGGCGGCGATCGGGACGATGCCGTCGCGGCTCACCAGCCCCACCGTCGGTTTGAACCCGACGACGCCGACGAGCGAGGCCGGGGCGGTGATGGAGCCGTCGGTCTCGGTGCCGATCGCTGCGGCGCACAGCCCGGCCGCCACCGCGACCGCCGACCCGGAGCTCGACCCACCCGGGGTGCGGTCGAGCGCGTACGGGTTGCGGACCTGACCGCCACGGCTGCTCCAGCCGCTGCTGCTGCGGGTCGAGCGGAAGTTGGCCCACTCGCTCATGTTCGCCTTACCGAGCACGATCACCCCGGCCTCCCGCAGGCGCGCGACCAGGAAGGCGTCGCGCTCCGCTCGGTGGCCCTCGAGCGCCAGCGAGCCGGCGGTGGTCGTCAGGGCGTCGCCCGTGTCGACGTTGTCCTTGAGCAAGAGGGGGACGCCGTGGAGCGGTCCGCGCGCCCCCGAACCGCGGCGCTCGGCGTCGAGGTCCGCGGCGATCGCGAGGGCCTCGGGGTTCGTCTCGAGGACGGCGCGGAGCGTGGGTCCCGCGCGGTCGAGCGCGTCGACGCGCTCGAGGTAGGTGCGCACGAGCTCCTCGGCGGTGGTGGCGCCGACGTCCATCATCTGGCTCAGGTCGACGATCGAGCGGTCGTGCAGGTGCATGGGGGCCTCCGGGAAGCGCTCGCGGCGGTGGGACCCAGCGGGGTCGGCATGCGCGGGCGTGGAACGTCGCCACGATAGCCGCTGAGCCCGTCCGTCGCGCGCCGCACAGGACGGCGACGTGGTCGATCGGCGCCGCCGCGGCTCGTTCGGAGCGCGGCACGGCGCAGCTCGCGCAGGAGGGCGCCGGCGCGTGTGGAGGTCGTCACGCCGCTACGTTGGCCGGATCCATCGCAGGACGGACGCGTCGAGGCGCGTGCGGAAGGGGGACCATGAAGCTGCGTGCGTTCGGAATCGTTGTCGTGGGTCTCGTGCTGGTGCTCGCCGCGTGCGCACCACCGCCGTCGCCCTTCGCCGTCGACGTCGGGTCGTCCCAGACCACGGTCCTGCGGGGCGACGACGTCACGGTGTCGGTCTCCGTCGTCCGCGGCGGCGTGACGGGGCCGGTCCTGCTCTCGGTCAGCGGCGAACCCGCCGGGGTCACGGCCTCCTTCGCGGGCCCGGTCCTCCCCGACGGCGTCTCGAGCACGACCGTGTCGCTCGTCGTCGGCCCGGAGGCGGTGGAGGCGACGACGGACTTGACCGTCACCGCCGTGGCGGGGGCGCGGGCAGCGTCGACGCAGCTGTCCCTGACGGTCGAGAGCTTGACCGTGACGGGGCTCATCGTCGACGCGCTCGGGCTCCCGCGACCCGGCGTGGACGTCCTCATCCAGGGGACGACGGACACGAGCGCCGCCGACGGTACCTTCGAGATCGCGGGGGTGGCGGTGCCGTACGACGCCGCGACCTTCGTGGGCGGAGCGAACCCGATCGCGCACGTGTTCGTCGGCCTCCGCGCCGCCGATCCGACCCTGTTCCCGTTCGGCGCGTTTGAGCCCTTGAGCCTCCAGACCACGACGGTCGCCGGCGCGCTGCCGGCCGCGGTCCCCGCCGGCCACGTCGCTCGCGTCTGCGTCGAGGGCCTCACCGTGCCGCTGTACGGATGCGACCGACTGAACGTCGGGGAGGTCGCGTACGAGGTGGAGCTCGACTACGCCGGTGGTCCCGTCGCGGCGCGGGTGCACGCCCTGCTCGTCGAGGTCGACGTGGACGGGCGCCCGGTCGCGTACCCGTCGTACGGCACGGTCGACGCGGCGCTCATCGAGGGGGGTACGACGAGCGGCGTCGACATCACGTCCGTCTCGGGCCCGCTCGAGGGGACGATCACGCTGTCGGCCAACGTCCCCGCCGGCTTCGTCGCGGCGTCCGTCGCGATCGGCGCCCGCCTCAACGAGCGGTTCACGATGGCGCTGCCAGAGGTTTCGCCCCTCGGCGGAGCGCTCGGGAGCTTCGTCGTTCCGATCCTGCCCGGAGCGACGTACGGGGTGAAGCTCGACGCCTACACGGCCGGGACCGGGACCGCTGCCGCGATCGCTTGGCGGTTCGGCCTTCCCGCCGGCGCGTCGGTGACGCTCGATCTCGACGGCCCGCCGGTGGCGCAGAGCCCCGCCGATGGGGCCACGGGCGTTGGGGTCGGCGACGTGCTCGCCGTGGCAGGGGCTCCGGTCGGCGTGAGGACCTTCGTCGTCGGTCCGGCGGCCGTGAACGGCCCCACGTTGGCGATCACGACGGTCGAGTCCCAAGCGACGATCCCGGACCTGACCGAGCTCGGGTTCGCGCTGCTCGCGGCGACCGAGCACTCCTGGTACGTGGTCTTCATTCACGGAGAGGCGACGCCCGAAGCCAGCGGCGAAGCGTGGTACCGCGCGTACGCGGATGCGACGCTGGCGCTGAACTCCGGCGGACCGAGCCCCGCCGCTGGCACCGTCGGTACGGCGGCGGCCCCCGACGCGCGCAGCTTCTTCACGCCTTGAGGCAGCGCTCCGCCGCCTAAGATCGCGACGAGGGAGGGCACCGACGGATCGGTGCCCTCCCTCTCGAGCGACCACCCGATGGGTGGTGGCCGTCGCTCAGTTCAGCGGCTGCGTGATCGAGTTCGCGTCGAGCGTGATCCCGGTCTGGGCGTACGCGCGGCCGGTGAGGTTGGCGCCGTTCGCCATGACGACGGCGGTCTTGCTCAAGACGATGCCGTGCATCGTGGCGGTGGTGCCGAGGGTCGCTTGGCCGGCCACCTGCCAGAAGACGTTCTCGGGCAGCGCGCCACCGTCGAGCAGGACCGATACGCCGTTCGCCACGGTGAGGTCCTGGGCGATCTGAAGGATCCACACGTCGGTCGCGTTGCCGGTCAGCGTGAGGTCGGTGTTGATCTCGACCCCCGTGCTCCAGGTGTGCAGACCGGGCGCGATCGCGAGCGAGCCGATGCTCCCGGCACCGAACTCGGTCGTGTCGGGCATGGTGCGGCCGGCAGCGTCCGTGTAGGCGGTCTCCATGGCGCTGACCGCGGCGGTCATGACCGTGGGCGTCGGGGGGGCGTAGTCCGCCGCGTAGATGCGGCCCGTGACGAGCGCGGAGGTCGCGAAGGTGTTGCTGATGTCGAGCGTCTCACCGAACCCGGTCAGCGCCGTCGAGTCGATCGGGCTGACGCCGATGTCGCCGGTGATGGCGGTGACGCCCGTCGCGGTGATGCCGGCCTTCGAGAGGAGGACGAAGTCCCCGGCACTACCGAGCGGGACCGCGTCGGCCGCCGCAGCGAGGGCGTCGGTCGTGAAGGTCCACGTCTCGGGCTGGGCGAGGGGGTTGCCGGCGACGTCGGCGACGTCGGTCGACAGCGTAGCCGTGTAGAGCGTACCCACGGCGAGGGCGAGCGTCGGCGTGTAGATCGCCGTGTCGGTCGCGGCGTCGAACGAGACGGAGCCGGGGACGACGACGTCGCCGGGGCTCGTGAGCGTGAACCCGGTGGTCAGCGTCGCGACGTCGATCGCTTCGCTGAAGGTGGCCGTCACGGGCTCGTTGGTCGCGGCGACGCCGACGCTGCTCGGCGTCGTCTCGAGCACGGTGGGGGCGGTCGTGTCGGGCGTTCCGCCCGTGTTGCAGCTGGCCAAGACGCCGGCGAGCACGATGGCGGCGATCCTGGCAGGGACTCTCAGACGTTCGTCGAATCGAATCATGATTCTCCTCGTGTCCACATCCACAATGGTTAGTTGTCGGGAACGACTCAGGCGTACCACCGCTCCGATCCACCGGAGATCGCAGGCGACACATGGGGCGCTTCACGCTTGGCGGCGGCGCCGCAGGAGGGCTCGTGGGCGGCGCGCCGACTACTGGGGCGCGCCCTCCGTGGGTTCGACCGATCCCGCCGGATCGGTCGGAGGATTCCTGCGCCCGAGTGCAGCCGCCTTCGTCGCCGCGCCGTAGAAGCGGACGGCGTTCTTGCCGCTCGCCTTCGCCTGGTACATCGCCGCGTCGGCGGCGTGCATGAGCCCGTGCGCATGGCGCGCGTCGTTCGGGAAGAGGCTCACGCCGATCGACGCCGTCACGCTCGCCGTGGCGTCGCCGATGGCGACCGGACGCGTCACTTCGGTGAGCAGCGCCGTGGTGACGTTGCCGATCTCGTCGCGTCCGCCGACCTCGGGCAGCAGCACGACGAACTCGTCTCCGTGCATCCGAGCGAGCGTGTCGCTCGCGCGCAGCGCTTGCTTGAGCCGCCGAGCGACTTTCTTGAGCACGACGTCGCCGCACGAGTGGCCGTGGGCGTCGTTGATCGCCTTGAACCCGTCGAGGTCGATGAAGAGCACGCCGACCTTCCGTCCGTAGCGCGACGCCCCCGCCAGGGCGAGCTCCAACCGCTCCTCGAACAGGATGCGGTTCGGCAGCCCGGTCAA
>JAGXHO010000012.1 GCA_024636105.1 Trueperaceae bacterium
CCGAAGCGCGTGCGGGCGTGCTCGAGCGTCACGGGGTTGCGCTTCTGCGGCATGATCGACGACCCCTGGACCAGGTCGTCGGCCAAGCGCATCCAGCCGTCGGAGGCCGCCGCGACCAGGTCGTGCACCAGCCGCGAGAGCCCGACCCCGAGCGTCTGGCCGAGCGCGGCCAGGTCGAGCTGCCAATCGCCCGCGGCGACGGCGTCGTAGGTGTTCGCGACCGGTTCCCGGAACCCGAGGGCGGCGGCGGTGAACGCGCGGTCCAGGGGATGGCTGGAACCGGCCAGCGCCGCGGCGCCGAGCGGGCACCGATCGAGCCGCGAGAGCGCGCCCAGTACGCGCTCGTGGTCGCGCCCCACCACCGCGGCCGCCGCCACCAGGTAGTGCGCGAGTGTCGTCGGCTGGGCCGGCTGGTGGTGGGTGGTGGCGATGATCACGGTCTCGACGTGCGCGTCGGCGAGGTCGAGCAGCGCGGCGCGCAGCGCACCAACACGGCGCCCGACGCGCAGCAGGCCCTCGCGGGCGGCGAGCACGTAGGCGGTCATGTCGAGGTCGTTGCGGCTGAGGCCCAGGCGCAGCCAGGCGAGCGCGTCGGCGCCGATCTCCGCCTCGAGCCGCTTCTGGAGCGCGAAGTAGAGGTCGGGGACCCCTGTTTCGGGCAGCGGCGCCGGGAGCGCCCGCTGGCGCACGAGGGCCGCATCGAGCGCGTCGAGCTCGGCCTCGTGGCCGGCCGCCGCCGGCAGCCGCGCCACCGTTCGTGCGTGGGCCGTGAGCGCGTCCAGGAAGGCGTCGTAGAGGCGCGCGGCCGCGAAGCCGTGGTCGGGCGTCAGGACGCGCCCGGAGTAGGCGGGGTGCCAGGTCATGCGCGCGCCGCCCGGGGCGTGAGGTCGAGGTTCAGGAGGCGCGCGGCGTTGCCGCCGAACACGAGCGCGACGTCGGATGCGGGGAGGTTCATCGTGTAGCACGCGCGCAGCTGGTCCTGCAGGTAGCGCTCGGCGAAGCCGCGCGGGAAGCTGGCCGAGTCGGTACCGAACAGCACCCGCTCGGGGCCGATCGTGTCGAACGCCTTTCGGAACAGGTCCTCGAGCGTCAGCGGGTAGGGCATCCAGCGCATCCACTGGTTGCTGCCCGACGTGTCGATGTAGACGTTCGGCAGGCTCCAGCACAGCGCGAGCAGGTCGTCGAAGTAGCCCGCCCCGAAGTGCGGGACGATGAACGGGATCTCCGGGAAGTCGCGCGCCACCGCGAACAGCGAGAGCGGGCTCATGCGCGGGTGGGCGACCACGCCGCCCCCGCGCCCCAGGAAGCCGAAGTGGATCAGCGCCGGCAGCCGCCGCTCGGCGAGGAAGGCCCAGTGGTCGCGCAGGCTCGGGTCCTCGAAGGGGAGCTCGGTCATGGGGCCGAGCGCCTTGAACCCCTTGAGGCCCAGCTCGTCGATCGCGCGGCGCGTCTCGACGCCCGCGCCCGGCCGCAGCGGGTGGTGGGCGAAGCCGGTGAAGCGGTCGGGGTAGCGGCGGACGATCGCTGAGAGCAGGTCGTTGCTCTGCCCGGTGACGAAGTTGAGCCAGCGCACGCCCTTGCGGTCCAGCTCCGCCGCCCAGCGGTCGGCGGCGGCGTCGATCTCCTGGGGGGTGCGCGCGCGCGGCTCCTCGGGCGCGGTGCCCCATTCCTTGTTCATGCGCGCCTGGCGGTCGCGCGCGTAGGCCTCCAGCGCCGGGTGGCGCGGTTCCTCGCGGGCATCGTGGAGGCCGATGGTGTGGACCACCGGGAAGTGGGCGTGGACGTCGACGACGGGGAAGGGGAGCTCAGGCATGGGTTCCGTCCTGCGCAGCGAACCGCGGATCGCGCGCGCGCTCCGCTAAAGCCGCCGGCGTCGCCCCGGCGTCGCGGCCGATCGACCGGCAGAGGTCCTCGTGGACGAGGGCGAGCGCGCTCCGGGCGACGCCGCGCGCCGCCGCACCGGGACCGAGCGCGCCGGCGACGATCCGGACCGGCATTGGACCCGTCCAGCGCGCTGCGACGTGGTCGACGAGCAGCCCCGCCTCGTCGGCGGGCCACGCGATCACGAGCAGGTCGGGGTCGAGCGCGCACGCGAGGTTGTGGAGCACGCAGCGGACGCTCTCGGCGAAGCGCTCGAAGGCCGCCCGCTCCTCGGGGCCGGTGAGGTCGAGGTGCCCCTCGGCCGTGAGGAAGCGCGCGGCGAGCGCCATCAGGTCGCGTTCGAGCGGGGCGTCGGCGACGCCGGCGGCGCCGTGGGCGGGCGCGGGCGTCAGCGACGAGCCGATCTCGCCTGCCGCTGCGTGGGCGCCGCGCAGGAGCCGGCCCTGCACGATCAGCCCGGCGCCGATGCCGCTGCCGATGGCGACGAACACCACGTGCTCGGCGCCGGCGCCGGCGCCGTACCCGAGCTCGGCGAGCGCGAGCGCGTTGACGTCGTTCTCGAGCAGCGTCGGGCGATCGAAGGCGCGTTCGAGCAGGTCGGTGAGCGCGAAGCCGTGCCAGCCGAGCGCGGGCGCGAGGTCGATGTGCCCGTCGCTCGGGTCGACGATGCCGGGAACGGCGACCGCGATGCGCGCGACGGTCGGCGCCTGCGGGTCGGCCAGCAGTTGGCCGATCCAGCCGACGAGGTCCGCTTCGAGCCCCGGGCGCAGCGCGATCCCGACCTGGCGATCGACCACCTGACCGAGCAGGTCGACCCGCAGCGCGAGCGCGCGGTGGCCCGAGAGGTCCACGGCGAGCAGGTGGCGCGCGTCCGCGTCCAGGACGAACCGCTGCGCCGGGCGGCCGCCGGTGCCGGCCTCCTGGCCGGCTGCGCGGACGAACCCTTCCTCGGCGAACTCGTGCAGGATCGTCGCGACGGTCGGCACCGACAAGCCGGTGTGGTGGGCCAGCGTGGCCCGCGACGCCGGGCCCACGTCGGCCATCGCCTGCAGGATGGACCGCCGGTTCGCGACCCGCACGTCGTCCGTCTGCAGCGGCGTCGACGGGTCCCCGTACCGATTCGCATCGAATCGGGCCGAACCCGAACGGGTTCGCAAACGACTTTTCATAACTGCAACGTACGTCTCGGTCGCGACCGCCGTCAACCGGGGTGCGCCACCGTCGGTACACGCCCCGCGATCGCCAGGCAGCGTACGGAGCACCCCGCCACCGATCAGTCGAGCATCGTCAGGTACTGCTGCGCGGCCGCATCGATCGGGGGCGTCCCTTCGGTCACGAGCGTGCCGTCGGCGAGCGCGGCCTCGAACGCTGCGACGACGCGTGCGTCGTAGGTCCGACCGATGCCGCCCACGACGATTCGGCGCGCTTCCTCCGGCGACAGCCCCGGACGGTACGGGCGCGAGGCGACCAGTGCGTCGAAGGCCTCGGCCACGAGCACGATCCGGGTCCCGAGCGGGGTGGCCTCGTCCTCGCGCGGGCGCGCCCGGAACGGCGTGGTTTCGCTCCACGTCCGCGTCAGCGCGGCCAACAGGTCCGAACCAGCGGCCGCTTGGGCGCGCACCTCGACGCGCTCGTCCGCGTCGAGCGACCCCGGCCGCGGGTGTTCCTCGGCGTCGAGGTCGAAGCGTCCCAGCCCGTGCAGCAGACCCGCCCAGTACAGCCGGCCCACGTGGAGTTCGGTCAGGCCGAGGCGACGGCCGATGACGGCCGCGTTGTGGCCCACGCGCGCGGCGTGGCCCTCGCCCAGGTCGTCGCGCCGCGACGTGATGCCGGCCAGGGTCCGGAGGCTCGCACCGTACTGCTGGGTCACCAGCCGCCGCAGCGCCTCGACCCGATTGAGGCGAAGCCGCAGGTCGCGCGCGAGCGTTCCAGCGACCGCGCCCGCCAGCACGAAGAAGAGCGTCCGCAGCGCCCACGAGGTGATCTGCTGACCCTCGCCGGTCGCGGCGTCGAGGGGCATCCACGGGCCGAGCGCCATCCCACCGGCCAGCCCGGTCGCCACGCCCGCGCTCGGGCCCGACCGGAAGGCGACGAGCAGCACGGGCAGGTACATCGCGTGCAGGTAGGCGTGGCGCGTGCCACCGGTCAGGTAGACGAGCGCCGCCACGGCGGCCACGAGCACGGCCGCGACCGCGAAGACCGCCCCCGGCGAGGCGCGGTCGATGCGACGTACCGAGCGCTGCGCCCCGCTGGGCGCGTCCGCCGCTGGCGGGGCCGTTCGTGCGTCCGTCGGCGAGGTCGGCATGGCCCAAGCGTCGCACACGCGATCGGCAAGGTGAACGTGGGGCGCACGCCCACGACCATCCTCCGCGGCCGGGGTCAGCGCTGCGGGTGCGCGATCCCCCAAGCGTCCAGCACGTGCTCGATGGAGGGCCACGCCACCTGCGCCCGGCGCTCCGGGGTCCAGTGCGCCCGGTCGAGCACGTCGCGCACCGGCCCCTTCAGGCCGACCGCCGCCGTGGCGACCCCGCGCTGCTCGAGGTCGACGAGCAGCGCCAGGAGCGTCTCCACGCCGACGGCGTCCATGTCGTGGGCGCCGCTCAGGTCGAGCACCAGGCGCTCGGTCTCGGGCCGTACCGCGAGCGCCCGCTCGACCGTGTCGCGCAGGAAGCCGGCGTTCGCGAAGTAGAGCGCGGCGTCGAAGCGCAGGAGCTCGACGCCGGGCACGAGCGCGACCTCCGGGTACCGGCGCACGTTGCGCCACAGCGCCTCGTCGGCGTTCCAGCCGAGCCGGGCGACGTGCGGGAACGCGCTGCGCACGACGAACAGGCCCAGCGAGGTCGCCACGCCGATCAGGATGCCGGGCTCGATGCCGATCGCCAGGGTCGCGGCGAAGGTGATCGCCCACGTGGCGCCGTCCGCGGGTCGCACCGCCCACAGGTGGCGGGCTTCGCCGAAGTCGACCAGGCCGATGACGGCGACGACGACGATCGCCCCGAGCACGGCCCGCGGCAGGTCGTGGAAGAGCGGCGTCAGGAACGCCAGCGTCACGAGCACCAGGAGCGCCGTGACGATGCTGGCCAGGCCGCTGCGCGCGCCCGCCTGAGCGTTCACCGCCGAGCGCGAGAACCCGCCCGTCACCGGGAAGGCCGCGATGGCGCCGGCGACCAGGTTCGCGACGCCGAGCCCGACGAGCTCGCGGTCGGCGTCGACCCGTTCGCGGTCCTTGGCGGCGAGCGCGCGGGCGACGGCGATCGACTCCATGAAGCCCACGAAGGCGATCGTCAGGGCAGTCGGGAGCAGCGCCACGACGTCGGAGGCGTTGGGCGCCGGCCAATCGAACGCGGGGAAGCCGCCGGGCACCGCCCCGACGATCGCGACCCCGGCGCCGTCGAGCCCCAGCAGCGCGACCGCGGCGGTGCCGAGCACGACGACGAGCAGCGGTCCCGGGAAGCGCCGGGCGAGGCGCTTGCCCGCGAGCAGCAGCGCGATGGCGAGCCCGCCGACGACGAGGGTCGGGAGGTGGACTTCACCGATCCGCGCGACCGCGTCGACCACGGTGCGCAGCGGGTGCGAACCGTCCAGCGGGATGCCGACGAGGCTGCGCAGTTGCGAGAGCGCGATCGTGATCGCTGCGGCCGACGTGAACCCGGACACCACCGCGTGCGAGAGGAAGTTCACGATCACGCCGGCGCGCATCAGCCCGAGGCCGAGCTGGAGCACGCCGACCAGCAGCGCCAGCGTGGCGGCGAGCGTCAGGTACTCCGCCGTGCCCGGCTCGGCGAGCCGATGCACCGCCTCGAAGGTCAACAGCGAGACGATCGCGACCGGGCCCACGGCGAGCGCGCGCGACGAGCCGAGCAAGGCGTAGGCGACGATCGGCAGCGTCGAGGCGATCAGGCCCGACACCGGCGGCATGCCGGCGAGCAGCGCGTACGCCATGCCCTGGGGCACCAGCATGACCGCGACGGTCAAGCCGGCGAGCAGGTCGGGGGCCAGGTCGGCGCGCCGGTAGCGGTGCAACCACGGGGCCGGCGACAGCGGGAACGGGCGGCGAGGGCGCGTCATCGGGGCTCCTCCACGAGTTGGGGGGCGGCCCTGCGATCGCCCCCCGCCCGCCACGCTACGGTCTGCGCGTCGGCCTTCAGGCCGGGACCGGTCGGGCGTCCCTCGCCAGCACGGTCGCCGCGTATCCATCGTACGAGCCCGTCAGGTCGCGCACGTCCCCGAAGCCGAGCGCTCGCAGCGCGCCGACGGCGACGGCCGAGCGGGCGCCGGTCTGGCAGTACACGACGATCGGGCGATCTTCGGGCAGGTCGTCGTGGCGGAACGCGATCCGGCCGACGTGGCGCTGCAGGGCGCCCGGGATGGCGCCGGAGGCGTGCTCCGCGGCGGTGCGCACGTCGAGGAGGAAGACGTTCGGCAGCCGGTCGAGTTCGGCGGGCGCGACGGCCGGCGCCGGACCCGCGGTCAGGCCCTCGAGCGACGTGACGAAGCCGGCGACCCGGTCGATGCCGGTCCAACCGAGCCGATCGCGCATCCACGCGGCTTGAGCGGCGTCCGCGGCGAGCAGCACGAGGTCGCGGTGCTCGCGGTCCGGGTCGACGGCGTAGCTCGCGTAGGTGGCGAACTTCTTGCCGTCCGGGACCACGTAGGCGCCTGGGACGTGGTCGAGCGCGCCATCCTCGACGACGCGGGTGTCGACGAGCACGAGGTCGCCCGCGGCGCCCAGGCGGTCGTGGACGGCGCCCAGCGCGAGCGCGGGCACGGGCGAGCGCTCGCCGAGCAGCGCCGGACCGGCCTTGTTCGTGAGCTTCATGCGCCCGAAGTAGAGCGGCGCGTCGGGCTGCCCGTCGAGCAGGACGTCGACGAACCCCTGCTCGTCGCCGGCTTCGACGAAGGGCACCCACCAGGCCACGAGGCGTTCGTAACCCACCGTGGTGCTGGCGACCGCGCCGAGCGCCTTGCCGCAGGCGCTGCCGGCGCCGTGGCCCGGCCACACTTGGACGAAGTCCGGCAGCGTCAGGAAATGGTCGCGCAGGCTGGCGAACAACCGCTTGGCGCCCTCGAAGCGGGTGTTCTGACCGCCGGCGGCTTCATCGAGCAGGTCCGGGCGGCCGACGTCGCCGACGAAGACGAAGTCGCCGGTCAGGAAGAAGCCGGGTTGCTCGGTGGTTGCTCCGTCGGTCACCAGGAACGAGAGGTGCTCGGGGGTGTGGCCGGGGGTGTGGACCGCTTGGACGCGCAGGTTGCCGACGCGCAGCACGTCGCCGTGCCGCAGCGGTTCGCCCTCGAAGCCGTAGCTCCAGTCGGGGCCGCCCTCGGCCGAGAGGTGAAGCCGGGCGCCGGTGCGCGCGGCGAGCTCGCGCGCGCCGGACTGGAAGTCGGCATGGATGTGCGTCTCCGTGACGTGCGCGATGCGCAGCATGTGGCGCTCGGCGAGCGCGACGAAGCGCTCGACGTCGCGGCGCGGGTCGACCACGATCGCCTCACCGGTCGCCTGGCAGCCGATCAGGTAGCTCGCCTGGGCGAGGTCCTCGTCGTAGATGTGTTGGAACAGCATGGTGCCCCTCTCGTCGGGCCACCGTAATACCCCATGGGGGTATCCGTCAAGGGCGTCGCGCGCGGCGATGCGCACACCATCGTCGCGCGCGACGTTCGGTCCATCGGCCCCGGTGCACGCTGGACGCCATGCCGGACCTCCTCGAACTCCTGCGCGGCCCCTGGCCGTGGTACGTCGCCGGCCCCGCGGTCGGCGTGGTGGTGCCGCTCCTTGCGTTCTTCGGCCAGCGGCGCTTTGGCCTCTCGTCCAACCTCCGGCACCTGTGCGCGATCGCGCCGAGCCGGGTGCCGTTCTTCCGGTACGACTGGCGCCGCGAGGGGGGCTGGAACCTGCTCGTCTTCGGCGGCCTGGTGCTCGGGGGCGGCGTGGCCGGCTTTCTTCTGCCCGACCTGGCGCCGCTGCGGGTGGCGGACGCGACGACGCGCGACCTAGCGGCGATGGGTGTCGAGGTCGATGGCGCGTACGCGCCCGAGTCGCTCTTCTCGTTCGGCGCGCTGTTCACGCTGCCTGGCTTCGTCGCGATGGTCGCCGGCGGGTTCCTGATCGGCTTCGGTTCGCGGTGGGCGTCCGGCTGCACCTCGGGGCACGCGATCGCTGGGCTCGCCGAGCTCCAGCTGCCGTCGCTGGTCGCCGTGCTCGGGTTCTTCGTGGGCGGCTTGATCGCGACCTTCGTCGTGTGGCCGCTGCTCCTGGGCGGCGGCGCGTGAGCGCGGACCGCGTCCCCGAGGTGGCACCGGACCGCCTCGTGCCGGCCGACGCCCGCTTCCTCGCCATCGGTGCCTACTTCGGCTTCGTGCTCATCAAGGCCGAGGTCGCGAGCTGGTACCGGATCCAGGAGATGTTCCGCTTTCAGTCCTTCCACATGTACGGCGTCATCGGCGGCGCGATCGTCGTGGCGATGGTCACGGTCTGGGCGATCCGTCGCTTCGGTCTGCGCGCGGTGAACGGCGGGTCGATCGTCTTCGAGCGCAAGCCGCCGCAATGGCGGCGGTACGCCTACGGAGGCGTCGTGTTCGGCGTCGGCTGGGCGCTCGCCGGCGCCTGCCCCGGGCCGATCGCGGCGCTGATCGGCGCGGGGCTCTGGCCGTTCACGATCGTCTTGGCGTCGGCGATCGTCGGCACGTACGCCTACGGGGTGCTGGAGCGGCGCTTGCCGCACTGAGGCGGCGCCTCAGGGCCCCATCCGATGCACGAAGCCGTCGACGCCACCGCCGTTCGCGCCCTCGAGGGCGCCCGTCGTCGCGCCCACGACCACGATCTCGCCCGTGGGCCCGTCGACCGCGAGGCCCTCGATGGCGTCGGAGCCCGTGGTGCCGATCTGGCGCGTCCAGCGCACGGTGCCGTCCGGGTCGTACTTGCGGACGAAGCCATCGCGACCGCCCGCGCCGAGTCCGACCAACGCCCCCTCGGTGCGGCCGGCGACGAGCACGTTGCCCGCCGCGTCGATACCGACCGCCCGCGCCTCGTCCTCGCCGGTCGTGCCGAACTGCCGCGCCCATATGAGCGTGCCGTCGGGCTCGAACACGCGTACGAAGGCGTCGGCGGCACCGGCATGGCTGCCGTCCAGCGCCTGCCGCGTCCAGCCGGCGACGGCGATGCGGCCGTCGGAGCCGATCGCCACGGACTCCACGACGTCGTCGGCCGTGGTCCCGACCTGCACCGTCCATAGCGGTTCGCCGGCGGGGGTGTAGGCGCGGACGAAGGCGTCGAAGTTGCCGGCGTGCGGGGCGGCGAGCGTCCCGCGCACGCGCCCCGCGACGACCACGCGGCCCTCCGCGTCCACGGCTACGGCGAGGCCGGCGTCGCTGCCATCGGTACCGAACGTGGCCGACCACGCCAGGTCGCCGGACGGTTCGTAGAGCCGCACGAACACGTCGTTCCCACCGAGCGACGGGTTCCCGTCGAAGTCGCCGGTGCTCGCGCCGACGATCGCGATGCGGTCGTCCGGGCCGACGGCCGCGTCGTAGGCGACGTCGCCGTTCGCGGTTCCGAACTGCCGCGTCCATGCGACCGTGCCGTCCGCTTCGAAGGCGCGCACGTACGCGTCGGTCGCACCGAGGTGCGCGCCCGGCGCCTCGAGGCCCAAGCGCGTGCTGCCGACCGCGACGACCCGACCAGCGGCGGTCGTCGCGGCGCCGTGGGCGTCGTCGATGTCGGCGGTTCCGATCACGCGCTCCCAGACCGAAGTGCCCGTGGGTTGCCGGACGACGGCGGCGGCGTCCCGCAGGTCGTTCGGGTTGCCGGAAGTCGTGCCGGTGGTGCCGCCGACGAAGGCGATGCGGCCGTCGGCGTCGATCGCGACCGCGTTGGCCGTCTCGTCCGCGGCGCCGCCGAACTGGAAGGTCCAGACCGGCTCGCCCGTTCCCGACGCTTGGACGCGCACGGTGGCGGTCGCCTGCTTGGTCGCGTCGGCGGTGCTGGTGGCCGCGACCGCGGTGGTCCCCACGCCGACGCCGGTGAGCGTCCCGGCCGCGTCGATCGTCGCGACGGTGGGGTCGTCGGTCGCCCACGCCACCGTCGTGGCTGCGCCCCCCTGGACCGCCACCGTCGCGGACAGCGCGCGGGTGCCGCCCACGTCCGTCACCACGCCGCCGCCATCGATCGCGACCGAGAGCACCGACGGCACGGGCGCGACCGGTCCGCTGCACGCCGCCGCACCGACCACCACGAGCACCGCCAACGCCACGAGGGCGCCGAAGCGCCGCGCACCGTCCACCATGACCGCCTCCAAGACCGCACCGTTCGGTCGGGGCCCTGCGGGCGCCCGCCTCGTTCCGGGGTGCGCGCACGATAGCGAGCGGCCGACCTCGGCGCAGCGCAGTCGGCACGGCCTCGAGGCGACCGGAGCCCGTGCTAGCGTCCGGTCACGATGAGCGACCGCAGCGACGACCTCGAAGCCCTGGCTGCCCGCCTGGAAGCGAGCGGCGACTACCGGGTCCTGCGCCGCCTGCGCCGCGCGCCCCGCATCGAGCGCGCCGCGCTTCCCGAGGGTGCGCGCGAAGCGGTGGTCCTCGACCTCGAGACCACCGGCCTCGAGCCGACCCTCGACGTGCCGATCGAGGTCGGGCTGGTGCGCTTCGCCTACGACCCGCACGGGCGCATCCTGGGCGTCACCGACGAGCTGTCGGCGCTCGAGGACCCGGGCCGGCCGCTGTCGCCCGACGTGGCGCGCCTCACCGGCATCACGGACGCGGACCTCGATGGGCAGCGCTTCCCCGATGCGCGCGTGGCCGAGCTCCTCGACGGTGCGGTGCTGGTGATCGCCCACAACGCCGGATTCGACCGCCCCTTCGCCGAGCGCCGCTGGCCGGCGCTCGAGGCCTTCCCCTGGGCGTGCAGCCTGCGCGACGTGCCCTGGCGCGACAGCGAGGGGTTTGATTCGGGCGGGCTGGGGGCGCTGCTCCTCGCGCACGGCGTGTTCTTCGATGGCCACCGCGCGGTGGAGGACGGGTACGCGGTCTTGGACCTGCTCGGCCGCGTGCTCCCGAGCGACGGCGAACTGGCGCTCAACCGGCTGCGGCGCACCGCGGGCACCGCCACCGTGCGCGTATGGGCGGTCAAGTCGCCGTTCGAGGCCAAGGACCTGCTCAAGGCACGCGGCTATCGCTGGAACGGCGCCGCGAAGGTGTGGTGGACCGACGTTCCGGAGGAGGCTCTCGAGGCGGAGACCGCGCTCCTGGCGGCGGACGTGTACCCCCGGGGGCTGCCCGCGCTACCGACGCTGCGCGTCGACGCGCGGGTGCGCTACTCCGCGCGCGTACCCGAGTCGCCGCCACGCACCTGACGGC
>JAGXHO010000079.1 GCA_024636105.1 Trueperaceae bacterium
GTCCACGACGGCGCCGTCGAGCGCTGCCGGCGCGAGTGCGGCGGTGACGTTGGCGGGGAGGCCCGTCACCGAGAGGGCGATCGGACCGCTGGCGCCGCCGGTGCGCGTGAGGGTGACGTCGATGTCGACGCTTCCGCCGCGGAGGACCATGGCCGCGCTGCTGCTGAGCGCGAGTTGGATGCCGGCGACGGGGCCGGTGCACGCGACGAGCAGCGCGAACGATGCCAGAAGGCCGAGGGCGACGGGCATCGGGCGCCTTGGGCGATGGGGCGGAGTGGATTGTGGGGTCACGAAGTCCTCCAGGTATGCGGTCCCAGGCGCTCGTTCGCGGTGCGAGCGGTGCCCTGGGGGCCCGATCTTGGAACGTGCTCAACATAGGGTCGCGCCCGTCGTCGAGGCGCCGAAATGGGCACATCGCCGGAGCGCACGACGGGGGATCCACGTCGACCGTCCGCTCGGGCGTCGCGACGACCACCGGGTGCGCCGGGATCGTGCGCTACGGTCCAGGCATGTCGCCCACGCGTGGGTGATGCGGATGTGCCGCATGGGCCCGCGCCGCGCCCCATCGAGAAGGGGGAGACCATGCCCTACGCCAAGACCCAGGACCTGCCCGACAGCGTTCGCGACAACCTGCCCGAGCACGCACAAGACATCTACAAGGAGGCGTACAACAGCGCCTGGGACCAGTACGCCGAACCCGAGGACCGTCGTGGTGAGGCGGGGCGCGAAGAGACTGCGCACCGCGTCGCCTGGGCGGCCGTCAAGGAGTCCTACGAGAAGGACGCCGAGGGGCGCTGGCGCGCGCAGGGATAGCGCCATCCGACCGACCTGCGATCGCCGTCAACCGCTCCGGTAGAAATCGCTCTTGGTGTAGTACTCATCGTACAGCGCCTTGAGGAAGGCGACCGCCGGCACCGCCAGGATCGCGACCACGAGGCCACCGAGCGCGAACCCGGCGACCACGGCGAGCATGACCGTCACCGGATGCAGCTCCGTAGATCGCGAGAGCACCAGCGGCGTCAGCGCGTGCGTGTCGATCTGATTGGCGACGACGAACACCACCAACACCAGGATCACCTGGACCCAACCGCCGCCGATGGCGATCAGGACGGCGGGGATGATCGGCACGATGGTGCCGATGAACGGCACGACGTTTAGGATCCCCGCGAGCAGCGCGATCACCCCGGCGCCGGGCAGGCCGACGAGGCTGAGCCCGCCGAACACCATCAGGCCGACGACGACGGCGATGAGCAGCTGCCCACGGACGTAGGCACCGGTCACTCCGTCGAGCGTCTCGGCGAGCGAGCTCACCGACCGGAGGTACGGTCGGGGCACCACCCCCCACAACGCCGCCGAGATGCGCTCGAAGTCGATCAGCACGTACACCGTGAGGATCAAGATCAGGGCCGCGTTGACGACCTGGGACACCGTGCCACGCAGGAAGCCGTACGTACCCACCGTGATCTGTTCGAGGTACGGGACGATCCGCTCGTCGACGCTCTCGATCGACTGATCGAGTGCGTCGAGCGGTCCGCGGGCGGTGCCACGGATGCTCGCCGGCAACAGGTCTTCGATGCGCTCGGGGAGCGTCATGAAGAACTCGGGCACGCTCTCGGCGAGCGTCAGCCCGTCGTCGCCCTCGTTGACGATCGTGCCGATGGTGCTGACGGTGTATTGCGACAGCAGGACGACGAAGAGCACGAGGATGGCGGCGATCAGCGCGACCGAGAACGGGCGCGCCACCCCGTGCCGCTTCAGGAACTCGACGATCGGGTTCACCAGGTACGCGATGCCCAAGGCGGCGAGGAACAGGCCGCCGGCGGGCTGCGTCGCGATGAACAGCCATACGAACACGGCTGCGGCGATCAGGCCGACGCCCACGCGCACGTACGGGTTGCTCCAGATGGTGGTGAACGCGTCGCGCATGGGGCCTCTGTCGGGAACGGGGCTTCGCCGGCGACGCCGTCAGCGCGCGGTCGAGCGGGAACGAACCTCGGCGATCTTGGCGTCCAGCGCGGACGCTGGGCTCGACCCACCGAGGGCGAACTGCCGCAGGAAGCCGGTGGCGAGCGCCGCTCCGAGCGGACCCACGACCGTGCCCACGGCCCGAATGCCGCGACCGCGCGACAGGCCGAGGGCGAGTCCGATTCCGAGCGCGATGCCGACGCCGGGCCAGGGGCGCGCACGCACCAGCGAGGCCAAGCGATCGGCTGCCGCGGGGACGCTCGAGGCTTCGTGCGCCAGCACGGCCAACCGGGCCTTCGCCAACGCCACGCGCGCCTCTAGGAGCTCCGCATTCGGTTGGCTACGAGCCACGAAGCACCCCCTACGACGATCCAGAGCCCGGCGCCGAGGATGAGCGCGGCAGGCGCGCGGCCCACGCTCCCTTCGAGCCCCAAGAACGCCGCCCAGAGCAATAGGCCGCTCGCGGCCGACAGGATGCCGGCGGCCACCAGCGCGCCCATGAGGACGAGGGCGCCGGTGGCCACGACCTTGCGGACGTTGAGCTTGAGCCGCGCCGCCTCCGCCTCGAGCAACTCGACGAACGCCAGCGCGAGGCCGACGAAGTGCTGCACCACGGGCTACCTCCGCCGGGTGACGAGCATCCCGAGCACGAAACCGACGCCCAGTGCGGCTGCGGCGCTCACCAGCGGCTTCTCCTGGATCTGATCGTGGACGCCGGCGACGGCTCCTTCGCCGGTCTTCACCGCCGAACGACCTGCGTCCTGGAGCCCCTCGAACAGCTTGTGGGCTTCGGCTTCGAGCTTCTTCGTCGCGACGGCGACCGCTTCCTGAGCGGCATCGGTCGCCTGCTTGGCCGCGTTGCCGCCGTCTTCGGCCAACTTGCCGAAGTCGGCCTGGACCTTGGCCAGTTCCTTCTTGAGGGCGGCGATTTCCTTCTCGAGATCGGTTTGGTTCATGGTGTGACCTCCGAGCGTGCTTCACCGACGAATGGTTCGTGGTGTGGGTAGGCACCGCGTCGGCGGCGGTGTAGTCGCGCTCCCGACGGGGTCCTGCTCTTGAAGCTAGCACGACGTCGCGGATCCGGATGTGCCCGTTGTCGAGTGCGGGCGAGGTGTTCCCTCCAGTCGGACCACGCCCTTGGTGCCGCAGCGGGTCAGCCCGGCGCCAGGTCGAAGATCTTCCCCGGGTTCATCACATGGTTGGGGTCCCACGCGCGCTTGATCGCGCGCATCAGGTCGATCTCCACCGGGTTCGTGACGTCGGCCAGGAACGGTTTGCGTTTGAGGCCGATGCCGGGGTCGCCGCTGATCTTGCCGCCCAGGTCGCGGGTGACGCGGTAGAGCTCGCGAAGGCAGGCGTCCTTGTTCGCGTGCCAGGTGGCGAGGTCCATTGCCGGGTCCTTCACGAGCGTCGCGTGCAGGTTGCCGTCGCCGGCGTGGCCGTAGCACGGGATCTGCATGCCGTACGCGGCGCTCAGACGCTCCAGCTCGGGTAGGACGTCGGGGATGCGCGCCACCGGCACCACGATGTCCTCGAGGCTCTGGACCGGGCTCGCGACCTTGAAGGCCTCGGCGATGTTGCGCCACACGCTCCAGAGGCGTTCGATGGTCGTGCAGTCCTCGCCGACGTACACCTCGAGCGCGCCGTGCTTCTCGCACCGGTCGCCGATCGCGAAGAGATCCGCCTCGACGCGCGTCGCGTCGTTGCCGTCGACCTCGATGAGCAGCGTCGCGCCGGCGTCGCCGTACGGGAGCGTCTCGTTGATGGCGAGCAGGACGCTCGGTTGGTACGTCTTGATGAGGTGGACGAGCAGGTTGCTGTAGGTCTCGCAGGTGAAGCTCGCGAGCCGCGGGTCCTGGATCGCGTACCTCGTCGGCCCCGCGCTGCACCAGCTCCTCGAGCTGCGCCGCGTCGACGCCGTCGCCGATCACGACCGACGCCAGCTTCGTGTCGAGCGCGTCCGCGAGCGCGCGCCCGCGCCCCAGCAGCTCGAACGCCACCCCCTTCAGCCGGCCCTCGTGCTGCTCGGCCAAGGTCCAGACGAAGTTCACGACGCCCCCGCCGACGCGCGGCGGCAGGTCGCGCGCCCAGGAACACGCGCAGCTGGTCGACGGCCGCCGCCATCGACGCCTCGTCCTTCGCCTGCACGACGGTGCCGCCGCGCGTCACCTTGGGCGTCGCCACCTTGACGGCCCGGGTGGGCGAGCCCTTCAGCCCCAGGAAAACGGGGTCGAGGTCCATGGTGACGGACGTGTAGAGCGGTACCTCGGCGGCTTTCGCGCGCTTCTTGCCGCGCAGCGTCGGCAGCCGCGGTGCAGCTCGAGGACCTGGTACCCCTCCTCGACCAGCCGCTCGACCGTCAGCCGGCCCTCCTCGGGCTCGACCCGCGTGATCGCGGCCACGTAGGTGGCGAGCGGCACGTCGAGCCACGCGGCCATGCCGGGGCCCACCTGACCGGTGTCGCCGTCGGTGGCGCGCTCGCCCGCGACGATCAGGTCGAAGCGGCTCATCTGCCGGATCGCCTGCGACAGCGTGTACGACGTCGACCAGCTGTCGGAGCCGGCGAAGGCGCGGTCCGACACCAGCACACCGCCGTCTCAACCCATGGCGATGGCCTCGCGCAGCGCCTCCTCGGCCCCCTTGGGCCCCATCGAGAGCGCGGTCACGGTGCCGCGGTACGCCTCCTCGAGCCGCAGCGCGGTCTCGATGGCGAACAGGTCGAGCGGGTTCACCACGGTCTCCACGCCGTCGCGGATCATGGTGCCCGTCTTCGGGTCCATCTTCACGTTGCTGGTCTCGGGCACCTGCTTGATGGGGACGCTGATCTCCACGGAACGCCTCCGGCGGTCCGGCCTCCCCGGCGAGCGACGACGCGCCGGGGCTGCGCTACGTGGCCCCCTACGCCGCGACGAGCATCGCAGAGGCGTGGATGGAGGTCGGCCATGACGTGCTCCGTGGCCTCGTGCGCCACCAAGTCGCGCACGAGCACGTGCGCGCCTTCGCCGCGTCGCAGGCCGCCGAGCACGCCGCGCGGCTGGCCACGATGGAGGGCGCGGAGCGCAGCGTCGAGGAGCGTTTGGGCAAGCTGTGGCACGCGGCGGAGCAGGAGCGCCAGAACGCCGTGACCGAGGAGCTGCTCGACGTGCAAGCTCTGTTCCGGGCGAGCGATTCGGGGGTCACCTGAACTACGGCCGCGGCCCATTGACAACGACCCCCGCGCGGCCCGAGCATGGCGTGATCGGCTTCAGCGAAGTGGGAGGTCGCGTCGATGGTCGTCCGGCTGCGTCTTGCGCTCGTCGTTTCGCTCGCCTCACTCCTCACCCTGCTTGGCTCGATCGCCGGCGCCCAAGGGGCGCTGTCGGGCGAGCTTCGGGCCGACGATGTCGCCGGGTATGTAGTCATCGCCTGCTTCGCCGACGCGGAGGCCGGCTGCGACGACGCCCGTAGCGGCGTCGCGGAGATCGCGACCGCCGGCCGCAGCGCCAACTGGGTGATCGAGGGCCTCGAGGTCGGCCCCTTCCTGCTTCTCGCATGGCGCGACACCAACGGCGACGGGGAGGCGCAGGAAGCCGAACTGGTCGTGATGCTCGATGCGGCCGGCGAGCCCACGCTCGTCTATGCCCCCGCGAGCGGGCTCGTGATCGCGAGCCCGAGCGCTGCGGCGACCCCGGCGCCACGTACGGGCCCCACCCGCTCGGGCCGCGGGGGGGACGGCGTGGCGGGGGCTGCACCAGCCGCACCCGCGGCGGCGCCCGCCTCCCCATCGGCCGGTGCCGCCGGCGCCCTCCACCCCGACCTCGTGGGCGTCTGGCAGATGACGCGCGCCTCCGCGGGCGACTACCGGGACGTCGCGACCGGCAACGCCTTCTCGATGACCTCGGGGTTCTCGACCCTGCTCAAGCTGCGCGCCGACGGTTCGTTCTTGTATCAGTTCTACAGCTCGGGCGTCGCGCCCGACTGCGCGTTCGTGACCAACCTCGACAGCGCCGTGGGGCACGCCGCCGTCGAAGGTGGCGCGCTCGTCCTGCGACCGACGCAGCGGACGGTCGAGCTCGGCGCCTGCGCGCGCTCCGGGACCTACGAACCGGGCCTCGACCCGATCGTCATGCCCGCGCACCTCACGGAGGAGTTCGACGTCGAGGGCCACCGAAGCTGGAAGCTCGACCTCGAGGGGGGCCCGGTGCCGCTGAGCCTCACGCTCCTGCACCGGCCACCGTCGCCGACGCCGCCGCAGCCGGCCCAGCCGGCCGACTTCGTCCTCGGCGACCAGCCGCCCTTCGACGAGATGCAGGGCGTCTGGACGCCCCACCCGAACAGCGATCTCGGCTTCTTCGACCCCGCCACGAACGCCTGGTACCTCCCGGAGTACAACGGCGGCACCCACCTGTGGCTCCGCTTCCAGGGCGACACCTACGACTTGGCGCGCGCTTGGAGAGACTACGGCTACGAAGGGGTATGCGAGAAGGACTACGTCTACTACGAGCGCGGACGCGCCCAGATGGCCATCCTGGAGGACATCGGCGGTCAGGGCGACCACTTTCGGGGCCACGCCCGCTTCGTCGCCGACGACGCGCGGTTGGTGCTGCAGATCCGCGACTGCGGCGCCGACGACGGCGCGACGCTCTACACGCTCACGCCGCAGATCAGCTACTACGAGTGGATCTACCGCATGGAGACGAACGACATCGTCTACATCCCGGAGGGCTTCTCGCTCTCCTGCCCTTGGTCGCGCTCCGAGTGGCAGTTCATGGTGTGCGACTCGCTCCGCGCGTACGGCACCTCGTTCGGGCGTCGCTAGGCGCGGTCGCCATTGCCACCGCGGCGCGGCGCGCGAAGCTTCGTGCGGGGTGGCGTAGACTCCGCCCACCGTGGTGCCTCCCCTCCGCCTTCGAACGCTCGTTGCCGTCCTGGTGCTCGGCCTGGCGCCGTCGTCGTGGGCGCAGCCGGCGTCGGACGGCGCGTTGGTGCTCGACGTGCTCACCTTCAACACCGCGCTCCTCCCGTCCATCGCTGCCGAGACCCGGCAGGCCGAGCGTGCCGGCCGCATGGCGCCGCATCTGGTCGGCTACGACGTGGTCGTGTTGCAGGAGCTGTTCGTGAACGCCTGGCGCGACGCCCTACTCGACGAGCTCGCCGACGCGTACCCGTACCGGGGCGACCTCGTCGGCCGCGATGGCGCCCGCATGATGCCGTTTCGGCAGGACGGCGGCGTCATGATCCTGAGCCGCTGGCCCATCGAGCGCCGCGCGAAGCACCTCTTCGAGGGCACCTGCAGCGGTACCGACTGCCTCGCCGACAAGGGCGTCGCGTACGTCGCGCTGCGCATCGGCGAGCGCTTGGTGCACGTGTTCGGCACGCACGCGCAGTCGGTGTACGGAGGCGACGCCCGCGGCGTCCGCGCCGCGCAGTTCGCGCAGTTCCAAGCGTTCGTGGCGGCGCAGGCGATCCCGGCCGACGACCCCGTCTTGCTCGCCGGCGACTTCAACGCCGACGCCTTCAC
>JAGXHO010000080.1 GCA_024636105.1 Trueperaceae bacterium
CCATGACGCCGGGTCGGAAGTTCTCGATCACGAGGTCGGCGCCCTTGGCCAGGTCGAGGAAGACCTGCCGCCCGGCGTCCGACTTGAGGTCGATGCCGAGGCTGCGCTTGTTGCGGTTGGGCATGGCCGCCGGGTAGCTCTCGTCGTTCACCTTGGGGCCGAGCCGGCGGGAGTCGTCGCCGTCGGGGAAGTTCTCGACCTTGACGACGTCCGCGCCCATGTCGGCCAGCACCATCGTGCAGTACGGGCCCGACAGGAAGCGGGTGAGGTCGAGGACCTTGAAGCCGTCGAGGGGCAGCATCGGGGAGCGCTCCTTTCGCGGTCGTGCGGCGGGGCGCGTGCCCGTTGGTGCAGGGCGTGCCGGCCACCGGAGGGCCGCTTCGTCGCCACGCGGTGCGGAGGGCGCCTGTTTCCGCTAGGTGGGAACGATTGCTATGATGTGGGCACACTACGGGGTACGATCCGAGGACGTCAAGACCGCCCGAACCGCCCGCGCCTGTGTACCGACCTCGCGGGGCGGCGCGGAGCGCGATGGGCACGAGAAGGAGGCTTCTGCGTGGCGCGTGTACCGACCGGCGGCCCGAAGGCCGCCCCCCTGCAACGAACCGGTGCGTCGTCCGGCGGCAGCGAGGTCCGCTCGCTCGACCGCGCGGTGGCGGTCCTCGAGGCGTTCACCGGGCGACGCTCCGCGCTCACCCTCTCCGACGTCGCCGAGCGGGTGGGGCTGGGCACCAGCACCACCCACCGGCTGCTGCGCAGCCTGGTCGCGCACGGCCTCCTGAAGCGCGACGAGGCGAGCAAGGCCTACTCGCTCGGGCCCACGGTGCTGCGCCTCGCCCAGGCGGCCGCGGGCGCGATGGACGTGCGCGAGCTCGCGCGGCCGGTGATGGTGCGGCTGCGCGACGCCGCCGGCGAGACCGTCGGGCTGCACCTCCTGCGCGACGCGCGCCACCGGGTGGTCGTCGACCAGGTCGAGAGCCATCAGGCGCTGCGGCGCACGTACACCGAGTTGGGCGAGCCGATCCCGCTGCACCAGGGGTCGCCGGGCAAGGTGCTGCTCGCGTTCCGACCGGCGGCCGAGCAGGCCGCGCTGCTCACCGGTCCGCTCGAGGCGGCGAACCCCCAGACGATCGTCGACGCCGACGTCCTGCGCACCGAGCTCGACGACATCCGGCAGCGCGGCTACGGCTTCAGCCACGGCGAGCGCGTGTCGGGCATCCACACCGTCGCCGTCCCGGTGTTCGACCACGCCGGAGCCGCGGTCGCGAGCCTGAGCGTCACCGGCCCGGCGCTGCGGATGCCGCTCGAACGGCTGGTATCCCTCGCCCCCGCCGCCGTCGCGGCCGCCGCCGAGCTCTCCGCGCTGCTCGGCCACCGCCCGCTCCAGGAGGTCCGATGAACCCGCCCCTCGTGTTCCCGTTCGACGGCTACCACCCCCAGCTCGACCCCACCGCGTTCGTGGCCCCCGGCAGCACCCTCCTCGGACGGGTGCGGTTGGCCGAGGGTGCGAGCGTCTGGTACGGCAGCGTGTTGCGCGGCGACAACGACGACCTCGACCTCGCCGCCGGCGTGAACGTGCAGGACGGCTGCATCCTGCACACCGACGCCGGCCGGCCGCTGGCGATCGGCGCCGAGGCCACGCTCGGCCACGGCGCGGTGGTCCACGGCTGCACCATCGCCGACCACGCGCTCATCGGCATGCGCGCGGTCGTGCTCAACGGCTGCAGCGTCGGTCGCTACGCGATCGTCGCCGCCGGCGCCGTGCTGCGCCCCGGGTTCGAGGTCCCCGAGCGCACGCTCGTGGCGGGGGTCCCCGCCAAGGTCGTGCGCGACGTCAGCGACGAGGAGTGCGCCATGATCGACCGGACCGCCGCCAGCTACCGCCGCAAGGCGCAGCTGCATCGCCAGGCGCTCGACTTGCATGCCACCAGCCCGACGGTGCCGTTCCGGGGCGAACGGTGACCGTGGCCACCGGCCTCGGCCCGCTCGACGGCATCACCGTCGTCGACCTCAGCCGCGCCCTTGCCGGCCCCTACGCCGCCCTGATGCTCGCCGACGCCGGCGCCGAGGTGATCAAGGTCGAGCGACCGGGCAAGGGCGACGATTCGCGCGGCTGGGGGCCGCCGTACGTCGAAGCGAACGGCGTGCGCGAGTCCGCGTACTACCTGTCGGTCAACCGCAACAAGAAGTCGGTGGTGCTCGACCTCAAGGAGGGCCTGGACCTCGAGAAGCTCGAGGGCTTGATCCGGGACGCCGACGTTCTGATCGAGAACTTCCGACCCGGCGTCATGGAGCGCTTGGGGCTGACCGAGGAGGCGCTCGAGGCGCTCAACCCCCGGCTGGTGGTGCTGTCGATCACCGGCTTCGGCGAGGGGGGCCCCGATGGCCACCGCCCCGGTTTCGACCAGATCGTCCAGGGCGAGAGCGGCCTGATGAGCTTCACCGGCCCCGTCGGCGGCGCGCCCACCAAGGTCGGCGTGTCGATCGGCGACATCCTGGCGGGCATGTTCGGCGCGTTCGGGGTCGCAGCCTCGCTCGTCGAGCGCGACCGTAGCGGGAAGGGGCAGTGGGTGCGCACCTCGCTGCTCGGGGGCATGGTCGCGATTCACACCTTCCAGGGCACCCGGTGGTTGCTGGCCGGCGACGTCCCGAGCCGCGAGGGCAACCGCCACCCGCTGATCGCCCCGTACGGCACCTTCCGCGTCGCCGACGGCGACCTCAACGTCGCGGTCGGGTCCGAGGGGCTCTGGAAGCGCTTCGCGCCGTTGGTCGGGCTCGATCCCGCCGACCCGCGCTTCGCCACGAACGGGCTGCGCATCGCGGCGGTGGGGGCGCTCGAGGAGGCGATGGCGCCCGCGTTCGCCGCCGACACCGTGGACGGGTGGATCGCGAAGCTCGACGCCGCCGGGATCCCGGCGGGTCGGATCCTCGGCCTCGACGAGGTCTACGCCTCGCCGCAGGTGCGCCACCTGGGGTTGATCGACACCGTCGAGCACCCGCAGCTCGGCCCCCTCCAGGTGCCGGGCACCCCGCTGCGCTTCGGTCGCTCGGGGCGCAAGGCGCCCGTGGCGCCGCCCACGCTGGGGCAGCACGACGACGAGGTGTTCCGGAAGGGCTGAACGCGCTGCCCCGCAGGGCGCTCAGGGTTGCAGCAGCAGCTTCCCGGTGCTCGCGCGCGATTCGAGCAGCCGGTGGGCCTCGGCCGCCTCGTCGAGGCCGAAGACGCGCGTCACCTCGACGCGCAGCTCGCCGGCCGCCACGTGCGCCAGCGCGCGTTCGGCGGCGTGCCGCACCCCTTCGGGGCGGTGCTTGCGGTAGTGGCCGCTCGAGTAACCGAACACCGCCTGGTTGGTCTTGTGCATGCCCGCGACCGCGATGGGGCCGGGTGTGCCGCCGGCGTTGCCGAAGTGGACGATCCGACCGAACGGGCGCAGAGCCTCGAAGGCGGCGTCGAGGGCGTCGCCGCCGGCCGAGTCGAGCGCCAGGGCGACGCCGTCCGGGGCCGCCGCCGCGAGGTGCGGCCGCAGGTCCTCGTCGCGCACCACCAGCACGTCGTCGGCGCCGAACGCGCGCGCGACGTCGACCTTGGCCTCGCTCCCCACCACGCCGATCACGCGCGCCGCTCCGTAGCGCTTGGCCAGCTGCACCAGCAGCGATCCGACGCCACCGGCGGCGGACTGCACCAGCACGGTCTCGCCCGGCTGCAGGCCGCCCTTGACGATCGCGACGTTGTAGGCGGTCATCAGCGCCACGATGCCGGCTGCTTGGCGCGGGTCGGCGCCCTCGGCGAGTGGGTAGACGAGCCCAGCGCGGGCGCGCACCACCTCGGCGTAAGCGCCACCGTCGGGGGCGGCGGCCACCCACTGGCCCACCTGCAGGCCCGCCACCCCCTCGCCGAGCGCCTCCACCGTCCCGGACACGTCGAGGCCGGGGACGAAGGGTGGTTTGGCGCCGGTGTGGTGGCCGCCGCGCCGCGACTTGACGTCGGCGAAGTTGACGCTGGCGTACGCGGTGCGCACCGTCACCTCGCCCGGACCGGGCGTCGGCGCGGGGCGCTCGGCGACTTCGAGGACCTCGGGCCCGCCGAAGGCGCGGGCGACGACCGCCCTCACGCCGCCGCGGGCGCGACCGCAGCGCCCGGTTCGCTCAAGAAGCGCACCAGGAGCGCGACGCCGGCTTCCAGGTCGCCCTTGGCCACCATCTCCGTCACCGTGTGCACGTAGCGCGACGGGGTCGAGAGGGTGCCGCTGGCCACCCCGCCGCGGCTGCGTTGGATGGCGCCCGCGTCGGTGCCGCCGAGCGGCAGGACCTCGAACTGGTGCGCGATGCCGTGCGCCTCGGCCAGGTCGGCGAGGCGGTCGACCAGCCAGCCGTGGCTGATGGTCGAGCTGTCGCTCACCTTGATCGCCGTGCCAGCGCCCAGGCGGGTGACCGCCTGGTCGGGTTTGGTGCCCGGAGTGTCGACGGCGAGGGTGGTGTCGAGCGCGATGCCGACGTCCGGGGCGACCGAGAACGCGCTCGTGATCGCACCGCGCAGGCCGACCTCCTCCTGCACGCTGAACACCGCGGCGAGCCGCACGGCGGGGGTCTCGAGCCGCTTGAGCGCCTCGAGCAGGATCCAGCAGCCGACGCGGTCGTCGAGCGCCTTGCCCACGACCACGTCGCCTAGGTCCTGGAAGGTCTGTTGCAGCGTGACCATGTCGCCCACGCGCACCTCGGCCTTGACCGTCTCGGCCGGCAGGCCGAGGTCGACGACGAAGTCCGCCATCTCGGGGATCTTCTTGCGCTCCTCCGGAGAGGCGATGTGGACCGGTTTGACGCCGGGGTGCAGGACCCCGGTGCGCGGACCGCCGCGGCGTGCGTGCACCGTGACCAGCCGCGCGAACAGGTTGCGCACGTCGAAGCCGCCGAGGTTCTGCACCCGCAGGAAGCCCTGGTCGTCGACGTGGCGTACGACGAAGCCGATCTCGTCCATGTGGGCGCTCACCATGACGAGCGGCGCCGAGTCGGGTCCGGGGACGTCGACGATCAGGTTGCCCATCGCGTCGGTGCGGGCGTGTTCGGCGAGCGCGCCGAGCTCGGTGCGGATCAGTTCGCGAACCCGGTCCTCGCGGCCGGGCACACCCGCCGCCTCGCTGAGGCGGCGGAGCAGTGCGTAGTCGTGGTTCATGAGGAACGCTACCACCGGGTGTCCGGCGGAACGGCGGTGCTCAGGAGCTCCCGAAGGCCGCGTCGAGGTCGTCGACCAGGTCGTCCGCGTCCTCGATGCCGCACGTGAGCCTCAGCAGCACGCCGCCTCCGTCGCCTTCACCCAGTGCGGTGCAGGCGGTGACCACGCCGTCCGAGAGCGCGTCGGGTTCGCCGCAGCGAACCCAGCGCAGGCGGGCGAGCACCGCGGTGGCGTCCTCGGCCGTGTCGACGGTGCAGGTCAACACCGGGCCCCAGCGCGCGGGCCCGCACTCGGGCACCCGACCGGCATCGGGGTGGCCGGGCAGGCCCGGGTACGCGACGTTGCGCACCAGCGGGTGGCGCTTCAGGTACCGCGCGAGCGCGAGCGCGTTGGCGGCGCGTCGCTCCGCACGGAGCGGGAGCGAGCGGAAGCCGGCGAGCAGGCGCTCGGCCGTGGCCGGGCGCATGCGTGCGTCGGTGCGGGCGCGTTCGTCCGCGGCG
>JAGXHO010000081.1 GCA_024636105.1 Trueperaceae bacterium
AACACACGGACAACGCTGAGGTATTCATGGGTATAGCACCGGACCGGGCCGGTGTCAACCCTAAGAAACGCGTACAGGACGACAAATGCACAGGTAGCGCCGTCTTGGAGGCGTCGAAGCATTGCCTTAACCACAGTACTTCCTGCTATAGTTGGGCTCGATGCCGCGCCGTCCGCCTGCCCCCGCCGACCCGACCACCACGCCCCCGCGTGCGAGCGCCACAGGCGACGGCGGCGCCCCGCTCGCGCTCGTCGTCGACGGTGCCGACGGGGCGCGGCTGCGCGCGGTCGCCAAAGCGCTCACGTCGGAAGCGCGCTGGCGATTGCTGCATGCCCTGGGCGAGCAGCTGCACAACGTCGGCGAGCTCGCGGAGGCGCTCGCGATGCCGCCGTCGACGGTGGCGATGCACCTCGACGTGCTGGAGGCGGCCGGGCTCGTCCGCAGCGAGTACGCCCCCGGTCGCCGCGGTCGCCAACGCGTGTGCCAGCGCGTGTTCGACCAGGTGCGCGTCGACTTCCCGCGCGGCGCCGCAGCGCGCGAGCGTGCGATCGTCGAGACGAGCCTGCCGGTGGGCGCCTACTCGGACGCGCAGGTCGCGCCGACGTGCGGCCTCGCCGGCCCCGAGGCGATCATCGGGCTGCTCGACGACGCCACCTCCTTCTACGAGCCCGACCATCTGCACGCGCAGCTGGTGTGGTTCCGCCAGGGGAAGCTCACGTACCGCTTCCCCAACCGGCTGCCCCCGCGCACGCGCGCCGAGACGCTCTGGTTCAGCGCGGAGCTCTGCTCGGAGGCCCCCATGCACCACCACGACTGGCCCTCGGACGTGACCGTCTGGGTGAACGGCGTGCGGCTGGGGCACTGGACCAGCCCCGCCGACTTCGGCGGCCGGCGGGGGCAGCTCACGCCAGCTTGGTGGGACACCCGCAACACCCAGCACGGGATGCTCAAGGAGTGGCGCGTCACCGAGGACGGCAGCTTCGTCGACGGCCTC
Organism: Trueperaceae bacterium; assembly: GCA_024636105.1. The sequence goes on from JAGXHO010000081.1 coordinate 995, forward strand.
CGCCTCGCGGACGTCACGATCGCCGACCTGGCGCTGGACGCCCACCCCTACGTGGAGGTGGGGATCGGCGTCGAGGCCGACGCCCACCACGTCGGGGGCCTCAACCTGTTCGGCCGTGGCTTCGGCAACTACCCTCAGGACCTGGTGCTGCGGGTGCGGCATCGGCCGGTGGAGCCCACCGCGGACTGACCCGTCACCGCACGACCACGACCTCGATGTCCTCCACCACGCCGTCCCAAGCACGGTCGGCCGTGAACGGCACGAAGGCCATCCCCTCCGCGATCAGCGCTTCGGCGAGCCCCACGACCTCGGCATCGTGTCGGGCCGCGACCTGCACCACCTCCGACCAGTTGACCGTCGACACCGCGCTGCCCTCCAGCGGTACGGCGTCGAACCCGACCTCGCGGAACAGCACGGCCAACAGGGCCGAAGCGTCCAGGACGCGCTGAGGAGCTTCGCCGTACGCGCTCATGCCGGCTCGTCCGAACCTTCGATCTCGGCTGCCTCACGCCGGGCCTCGGCGCGCCGCTGCTCGAGGAGTTCGTCGACGACGCTCCGCTCCCCGATGGCCGGCCGGAACCGCGCGAGCAGGCTCGCCCGCGCTTCCGCGCGCGGGGCCAGCACGAGCCGGCCGTTCTCGACCGAGGCCACCAAGGGATCCCCGACCTCGAGGCCGAGCTCGCGCCGGAAGTGCGCCGGCAGGACGACCCTGCCCTGAGGGCCGAGGCGAAGCCGGACGAACGCTGCACGGTCTGCCATATCTACGTCTTCTAGCCGAGTGTCTCTTAAGCTGGTACTTACTTCGACACCGAAGCGCTCTCCGTCGATCGCGGTCCCTCGTTCATGCCCGCATCGCAGCGCCGGTCGAACGACGCGCCGCCCGTACAATGCGCCCATGCCCAACAGCCCTAGGCCCACCTCCACCCTGGTGACCGGCGGCGCCGGCTTCATCGGCAGCGCGGTGGTGCGCGACGTCCTCGCCCGCACCGACGGTCCGGTCGTGGTCCTCGACGCGCTCACCTACGCCGGTGGCCGCGACAACCTCCCCGACGACCCGCGGGTGGTGCTGATCGAGGCCGACGTCGCCGACTCGGCCGCGGTCGGGCATGCCTTCGAAGCCCACCCACCGGCGCGCGTGCTGCACCTCGCGGCCGAGAGCCATGTCGACCGCAGCATCGACGGCCCGATGGCGTTCGTGCATACCAACCTCGTCGGCACCGCGGTCCTGCTCGAGGCCGCCCGCGCGCACTTGGCGGCGCACGGCGACGAGGCCCGCGCGGCCTTCCGCTTCGTGCACGTGAGCACCGACGAGGTGTTCGGCAGCCTCGGCGACGCCGGCGCGTTCGACACGAGCACCCCCTACGACCCGCGCAGCCCCTATAGCGCGAGCAAGGCGGGGAGCGACCACCTGGCGCGCGCCTGGGGCCACACCTTCGGGCTGCCGGTGGTGGTGACGAACTGCAGCAACAACTACGGCCCGCGCCAGCACCCCGAGAAGCTGATCCCGCACATGATCCTGCGCGCGCTGGCCGGCGAGCCGCTGCCGGTCTACGGGCGCGGCCTCAACGTGCGCGACTGGCTCCACGTCGACGACCACGCGCGCGGCCTCGTCGACGCGGCGCTCATGGGCACGCCAGGCGCCACCTACCTGTTCGGCGGCGGCGCGGAGCGCACCAACCTCGACGTGGTCCGCACCCTCTGCATGCTCCTCGACGACCGCCGGCCCGACGCGGCGCCGCACGAGGACCTGATCGCCTTCGTCACCGACCGCCCCGGCCACGACCACCGCTACGCGATCGACGCGGCGAGCGCCCTGCGCGGCCTCGGCTGGGCGCCCGCGCGCACCTTCGAGGAGGGGCTAGCCGAGACCGTCGACTGGTTCCTGGCCCATGCCGACTGGGTGCGGCGGCGCGTCGGCGCGGACGGGCTGAAGCGCATCGGCACCATGGCGGCAGGCGGCGCGTGAGCGTGGCGACGGTGGTCCAGGAGCGCCGCGGCATCGTCCTGGCCGGTGGATCGGGTACACGCTTGCATCCTGCAACTTTGGCAATTAGTAAACAATTGCTACCTGTCTACGACAAGCCGATGGTCTACTACCCGCTCTCGGTGCTGATGCTGGCCGGGATCCGCGAGGTGCTGATCATCAGCACGCCACACGATCTGCCGCTCTTCGAGCGGCTCCTGGGCGACGGGTCGGCCTGGGGGATGCGCATCGCCTACGCCGAGCAACCGCGCCCCGAGGGCCTGGCTCAGGCGCTCACCATCGCCGAGCCGTTCCTGGACGGTCGCCCCAGCGCGCTCGTCTTGGGCGACAACCTGTTCTTCGGTTACGGCTTCACCGAGCGCCTGAAGCGCGCGAACGCGCGCCAGGAGGGTGCCACCGTCTTCGGCTACCGGGTCGAGGACGCCCGTCGCTACGGCGTGGTCGCCTACGGCCCCGACGGCGTCGCGACCGACCTGGTCGAGAAGCCCGAGCATCCGCCCAGCGACGTCGCGGTGACCGGCCTGTACTTCTACGACGCCCACGCGCCGGCGTACGCCCGCGCGCAGGTGCCCAGCGCCCGCGGCGAGCTCGAGATCACCGACCTCAACCGCCGCTACCTGCGGCAGGGGCAGCTGCACGTGGAGGAGCTCGGCCGCGGCTTCGCCTGGCTCGACACCGGCACCCACGAGAGCCTGCTGCAGGCGGCCACCTTCGTCGAGACCGTCGAGCAGCGCCAGGGGCTCAAGATCGGGGCGCCCGAGGAGGTCGCCTGGCGCAACGGCTGGATCGACGATGCGGCGCTGCGCGCGCTGGCCGAACCGCTCGCGAAGACGGCGTACGGGCGGTACCTGTTGCGGCTGCTCGAGCGCTGAGCACACCAAGCCGCGCGCCCACCGTTCCCGGTGGGCGCGCGCGACTCGGTGCGGGGGGGCGCCGCCAAGCGGCGCGCCCGCTAGAACTCGAGCGAGCGGTCGATGTAGAAGACGGGCGTCTCCGCCACCACGGTGTGCGCCGGGTTGGTGGGGTCGCCCTCGGCGCGCAGCGCGTGCACGCGGATGGTGTAGGCGCCGGTGGGCAGCGCCGATGCGTCGAAGTCGCCGAGCCCGAAGGTCGTGACCGTGAAGGGGTCGTTGCGCGAGAGCTGCTCGATCTCGAAGGCGGGCTGCGGCCCCATCCAGGCGCGGTCGCCCTGCGGCACGATCTCGGCGTACAGGCGATCGACCGGGTACGAGATCCCGAAGCCGAAGGCCGGCACGTCGCCGTCGCGCATCGTGAACGGGTAGCCCTCGGGGAGGAAGTAGACGTCGAACCCGTCCACGAACGCCAGGAAGGGTTCGAGCACGAGGCCACCCACATCGGTGAAGAGCGGCGTGGCTTGGTAGTCGCCCACGAACCCGACCGCGGGCACGAACATGTCGAACGCGCCCACGTCGCCGTCGAGCACCTCGAAGTAGAGGTAGGTGCCGTGGATGGTGGCGTCGTCGAGCCCGCTCGGCGCCGTGATCCGCACCTGGAAGGTGGCCGCGCCGCCGGCGGGCACGACGACCGTGTCGATCGGGTCGAAGAAGCCGCTGTCGCGGAGCTCGAAGTACTCGACCAGCGGGTAGCCGATCGCGAACTCGGGGAAGCCGGGGTCGCCGAAGGTCGCGACGGGGGTGGTGCCGAACGCGGCCTCCACCTGCGTCAGGCCGAAGGTGACGTCGGTGCCGGTGTCGTTCGTGAGCGTGACCACGTCGACGAACACGCCCGAGGCGCTCTCGCCGAGCGACAGGGCGGAGGGGTAGGCGCGGACCTCGCTGAACAGCGACAGCGGGACGTTGATCAGGCCCGCGCCCTGGCGGTGCGCGCTCTCCATCAGGCCGCTGCTGGGATCGAGCGCCCAGGGCCACAGCGGGTCGGCGGTGTTCTGGAGCCGCCCTTTGATCTCGCTCGCGTGGAGCGTCGGGTCCCACTCGAGCAACAGCGCGACCGCGCCGGCGACGTGCGGCGAGGCCATCGAGGTGCCGCTGAGGACCGCGGTCCCGGCGGTGCCGGGCACGCCCGGCTCCGCACCGTCGATGTACGTCGAGTTGATGAAGCCGCCCGGCGCCGCGACGTCGGGCTTGAGGGAGAGGTCGGGCGCGAGGCCGTAGGAGCTGAAGGCCGAGGCCAGGAAGCCGGTCGGGTTCGCCGCTTGCACCACCACGTCGGTCCACTCGATGGACGGGGCCGGACCGGAGGTGATCAGGCTGCGCACGATCGCACCGTCGTCGCCCGAGATGCCGACGCCGAAAGCGCCGACGTAGTCGCCGCCGAGGGTGCCGAAGAACAGGCTCGGGGCGTTGTTCTCGATGACCACGCCGACCGCGCCGGCCGCGACCGCGCGCTCGTACTTCTCGGCGAAGGCGCACGCGCCGCGCGTGACCAGCGCCACCGCGCCGTCCGGATCGTCGAGGTACTCGTCCGCGAGGCAGCCCTGGCCCAGGTAGACGACCGGGCCCACGGTGCCCGCGGTGGGCGGCACGGGGGCGCCATCGAGCGAGTCGTAAGCGACGCTGTTGCCATCGACGAGGAACGACGGCGCGACGAAGTCGGTGTTGTCGACCGAGGCGACGGCGATCACGTCGGCGCCGGCCCCGGGCGCGCCGATCGTGAAGGTGCCGCTCGCACCGTTGTTGCCGGCCGACGCGACCGGCACCATGCCGAGTTCGGCCATGCGGCCGAGCGCGATCGCGAGGAAGTCGTCGGCGAAGCCGTTGCTGCTGCCGAGGCTGAGGTTCACGACGTCCATGCCGTCGGCGTAGGCCTGTTCGATCGCGGCCAGGATGACGTCGGAGTGCGACGAGCCTTCGCAGCCGAAGACGCGGTACGCGCCGAACTCCACGCCGGGCGCCACCCCGACGAGGCCCGGACCGCCGGCTCCGACGATGCCCGCGACGTGGGTGCCGTGGCCGTTGCAGTCGCCGCCGCCGGGGCGGGTGAGCGCCCCCGGCTCGGGGACGGGGGTGGCGTTGGCCGGGTCGCTGGCGTTGTACAGGTCGCCGACGAAGTCGAAGCCCGTCACCACGCGCCCGCCGAAGTCGGGGTGGCTCGCGAGGATGCCGGTGTCGATGATGCCGACCAGAACGCCGGCGCCGGTGACCCCGAAGTCGTCTTGCGCGACGTCCGCGCCGGTCATGCCGGTCGCCGTGATCAGCTGCGGCACCGCCGGACCGTCGTGGCGCTGCACCTCTGGGCCCGCGACCAGGCCGACCGGCGTGATCGAACGCACGCCGGGGAGCGCCGCGATCGTCCACAACGCGCCGGCGTCGGCCTCGAGCGAGAAGCCGGAGACGAAGGTGTCGAACACGTAGCGCGGGGCGAACGCGGCGCCGGCCTCGGCGGCCGCGGCTTGCACCCGATCGACGGCCGAGGCCACGCCCACGCGCGCGCCGCCGTCGACGAACGCCGGTGCGTCGACGGCCACGAACCAGACGGACGGCTCGGTCGTCAGTCCGCCGCCGCCTGCGCTACTGAAGGCGTCGTAGAGCGGCGTCACGCGCTCGGCGACGCCGGCCGCGGTCGGCCCGTCGTAGTGGGCGTCGGGGCGGGCAGCGTCGGGGGTGGCGCCCTGGCTGCACGCGGCGAGCAGCAGCGCTGCCGCGGCGGCGAGCGCGGCGAGGGTGAGGCGGCGGGTCGTGCGGGGGTTCCTGCGGTCCACGGTCAGTCCTCCGTCGTCGGGCCGACGTAGTAGTAGTCGGCCAGGTCGAAGCGCGCACCGTCGGTGAAGACGGCGTCGGGGTCGAGCGCCCCCCTGCGGGCGACGACGTAGACGCCCACGTCCTCGCCGACCTCGAGCGCACCGGTCAGGGCGACGTCGACGGGGCTGGCGGTGCCGGCGGCCAAGCCGTTCACGGCCGCGACGCCCTGCCCGTAGGCCTCGACCTCGTAGCTCGTGTCGGCGTCGGCCGCGAAGGCGACGCTCAGGCTGGTGCGGTCGACCGAGGCGTCCGCGGCGGAGACCACGGGCATCTCGACTGTGTCCGTCGGGTCGGCGGCGCGCACGAGGGTGGCGCCGGGGAAGGCGAAGGTCCAGTCGCCCTCGAGCGCGTCGGCGGTGCCGATGGCGGCGTCCGAGGCCACGACGTCGGTCGCGAACCCGGCGGCTTGGAGCCGCGCTGCGGCGAGCCCAACCCCATCGCCGAAGT
>JAGXHO010000082.1 GCA_024636105.1 Trueperaceae bacterium
CGAGCGCGTCGTCCGCGGCCCGCACGGCGACCAGGCGGCGTTCGGTCGCAACCGCGACCGACACGCGCTCGTGCACCATCGCGTGCGCGCGCCACGCGGCGAGGGCGTCCGCCGGGAAGCGGTCCGCCGGCAGCCAGGCGTCGGCGCTCGGCACCTCGCCCTCGGCGTCGAAGAGGTCGGGGGCAGCGTGCGCGTCCCGCAGAACTCGGTGGTCGAACGGCTCCCTGATGCCTACGACGCCGGCGCCCGCCAGCGCGACGCCGATCGACACCGCGCAGCGCTCGGCCTGGGCCACGAGGAGGGCGCGCACCGGCGCCGTCAGGTAGGGGCGCGCGTCCACCCACGCCACCGCCGGTCGCAGGTCGAGGGCGGAGGCGGCGCCGACCTCGCGCACCGCGGCGGCGATGCCGACCCGGACGCCGCCCTGCCACGGCACCGCGATCCGAGCCCCGATCAGCGACGGGGCATCGTGCGCGGCCGGCGGCGAACCAACGTCGCTCCGGACCGCCATCGCCTCCGGTCCGTCGTGCGGAGCGAGGAAGTCGAACCCGGGCACCGGAAGCGGCAACCAGACGTGAACGGCGGTCGGCACGGGGCAGTCTATCGAGCGCGGTCGCGCCTGGTATCGTTCCGTCGATGTCCGACCACGACGCCCCTCCCGTCCCCTCCACGTACGCCGCCGCCGGCGTCGACCTGCACGCCGCCGAGGACGCCATGGAGCGGATCCGAAGCGCGGTGACGTCCACCTACACGCCGCAGGTGCTTCGTGGGCTCGGTGCCTTCGGCGGCCTCTTCGAGCTCCCCGACGACGTCGAGCGCCCGGTGCTCGTCGCGTCGACGGACGGCGTCGGCACCAAGACGCGCATCGCCATCGCCCGCGGCGGCGTCCGCGGCATCGGTCGCGACCTCGTCCACCACTGCGTGAACGACGTGTTGGTGCAGGGCGCCCGACCTCTGTTCTTCCTCGACTACGTCGCGAGCGCCCGGCTCGAACCGGACGTGATCGCCGAGGTCGTCGGCGGCGTCGCGGACGCTTGCCGGACGGCCGGCATCGCGCTGCTCGGCGGGGAGACGGCCGAGATGCCAGGCGTGTACGCCCCGGGCGAGCTCGACGTGGTCGGGACGATCGTCGGCATCGTCGGACGCGCGGACGTGATCGACGGCAGCGCGGTCCGCGAAGGCGACGTCCTCCTCGCGCTCGCCTCGGGGGGGCTCCAGACGAACGGGTTCTCGCTCGCGCGCGCCGTGGCCGAGGGCCACCTCGACGAACCGGTCGACGTCGACCACCCGGCCGGTCCGACCCTCGCCGACGCGCTGCTCGCGGAGCATCGGTCGTTCCTGGGGAGCGTTCGGCCGCTGCTCGACGCCGGCTTGGTGCGGGCGTTGGCGCACGTGACCGGTGGCGGCATCGCAGGGAACCTACCGCGCGCCCTACCCGAAGGGCTCGGCGCCGTGGTCGACCCCAGCTCGTGGACCCGTCCCCCGGTGTTCGACCGGCTTCAGGCGCTCGGCGAGATCGGCGAGCGCGAGATGCGCACCGTCTTCAACCTGGGCGTGGGCATGATCGTCGTGGTCCGCCCGGAGGACGAGGACGCGGTGCGGGCCCGGTGCCCGGAGCCGCTGGCGCGCATCGGCCACGTCGTGGCCGGCACCGGCGTGCGCTTCGTCGACGAACGCTGACCCACCACGGCCGCCGCGTCGGTGCGCTCGGTCAGACGCCCGCGTCGGTCTGCCGGGCACGCGCTTCGGACGCCTTGGCGTCCATCGCCGGCAGCGTGACGGTGAAGACCGTCCCCTCCCCCACCCGCGACCGCACGTCGACCGTCCCGTCGTGCATCTGCACGATCCAGCGGACGATCGCGAGGCCGAGGCCCGACCCGTTCCCGCGCGTGGAGCGAGCTCCGTCGACGCGGTAGAAGCGGTCGAACAGGTGCGGGAGCGCTTCGCTGGGGATGCCCGGACCGTCGTCGAGGAGCTCGAGCACCGCGTTCGCTCCGTCGTGCTCCAGATGCATCGTCACCCGCTTGGCGCCCGCGTCGATGGCGTTCTGCACCAAGTTGAGCGCGACCTGCTTGAGCCGCGCGGGGTCGCCCTCGACCTCGAGGAGCGGCACCGCGCAGGAGACGACGACCTCGGTGGCGCCCGCGACCGGTGCCAGGCCGTCCCGGACCGCCTCGAGCACTTCGACCAGGTTCATCGGCTCGCGGTGCACCTGGAACCCGGCGTCGGCGCGCGCGAGCTCGAGCAGATCGTTGACGAGCTTGCCCATCCGCTCCGCCTCGCGCTGGATCACGTTCAGGGAGTCGACCTGCTCGGGAGTCGGCCGTGTGCGCCGGAGCAGGTACCGCGCATGGCCACCGATCGAGGTGACCGGGGTGCGCAGCTCGTGGCTCGCGTCGGCGGTGAAGCGCCGCTGGGTCTCGAAGGACTCCTGCAGGCGGTCGAGCATGTGGTTGATCGACAGCGCCAACGCGCGCATCTCGTCGTTGCTGCGCGGGACCGGTACGCGGCGGGCGAGGTCGGTCCCCGAGACCCGTGCGGCGGCCTGCGTGACGCGCTGGACCGGCGCGAGCACCCGCCGCGACAACAGCCAGACCCCGAGGGCGAAGGTCAGGAACGCGACGAGGACGATCAGACCGAGGTCGGTGGCGAGCTGATCCAGGGTCGCCTGCACGGAGCCGATCGGCAGCCCGATCAGGATGGCGGCGGTGACGACCTGCTCGTTCGAGAACTCGATGGTTCCGAGGCCACCCAACACACGCAACCGGGTGCCGTTCGACAAGGTCGCGTATCCGGCCAAGCGTCCGCTGTCGACCAGCTCCTGGACCGTTCGGTCGCCGAGCGTGGCGAGGATGCGTTCCTCGCTGGGGTTCGAGCGGACCGCGGTGCTCGCCTGGGTGAAGTCGACCCCGTTGCGGACGGCTTCCACGTCGGCGGGCCGCCCTGGGGCGGGCGCCACCAGCATGATTTGATAATGAGCGTCCCCGGGAAGCCGTTGAAGCCCGGTCGCGACGGCGCCACCCGTGAGGTCCGCGAGCGCTTGCGTCGCCCGCTCCTCGACCGCCGAGAACAGCGACCGCTCGGTGAGGACGTACACGGAGACCGCCACCGCCGACAGGATCACGGCGATGAACGCGCTCGTGAACAGCGCCAAGCGCAGGCGAAGCGTCATGCCGATCGGCGCAGCGCGCCGCTCACTCCTCGCGCAGCACGTACCCGATGCCGCGCACCGTGTGGATCAAGCGGCGTTCGCCCTCGCCCTCGAGCTTGCGGCGCAGGTACCCGACGTACACGTCGACGACGTTGCTCCCGCCGGTGTACTCGGGCCACACCTTCTCTTCGATCTCGAAGCGGTTGAAGACCTTGCCCGGGTTTCGCGCAAAGAGCTCGAGCAGCTCGAACTCCTTGGCCGAGAGCTCGATGCGCCGGCCGTCTCGGAAGGCCTCGCGACCATCAAGGTTCATCACCAGGTCGGCGACCCGGACCTCGCCGGTCACGGCCGGGTTGACCCGCCGCAGGTGCGCCCGAACGCGCGCCAGCAGCTCTTCGATCGAGAATGGCTTGACCAGGTAGTCGTCGGCACCGGCGTCGAGGCCGGTGACCTTGTCGTCCACCGAGTCCTTGGCGGTGAGGAGGATGATCGGCGTGTTGCTCGTCTTGCGGATCCGACGAGCGACCTCGAGGCCGTCCAGCACGGGCAGCATGAGGTCGAGGACGACGAGGTCGGGGGCGAGCTCTCGGAACTTCGAGAGGCCGGTGACGCCGTCGAACGCGACGACCGTCTCGTAGTTCTCGGCCTGCAATTCGAGGTCGACGAACTTCGCGATCTCTTTTTCGTCCTCGACGATGAGGATCAGGGGGCGGCGTTCCATGCGTCAAGCGTGGCATGCCACTCGATGAGAACGCATCGCCGCCGTCACGTGCGCCGTCAGGCGTTCGGGTCGAGGTCCGCGAGCGCGACGGTCGGCTGGACGACGAAGCCGCGCGCGAGCACCTCGGCCGCCCACGCCTTGGCGCCGTGCAGGCTGTGGTCGCGCCAGTTGCCGCAGCGCTCCGGGCTGCAGCCCGGGATCGGGCCGTCGTGGTCGCGCACGGCTTCGAGCGCGCGCACGGCGGCGAGCAGCACGCTCGGCTCCGAGGGGGCCCCGAGCACCGTCAGGTAGAAGCCGGTCCGGCACCCCATGGGCGAGGCGTCGACCAGGACCGGGCCGTCGAGGTGGTCGCGGAGGTAGCCGGCGAGCAGGTGCTCGATCGTGTGGAGCGGCGCGGTGGCAATCTCCTGCACGTTGGGTTGCACGAGGCGCAGGTCGAACTTGGTGACGACGTCTCCGGCCGCTCCGACGTAGCGCGCGGCGAGGCGGACGTACGGAGCGCGGACGGCGGTGTGGTCGAGTTCGAAGGAGTCGACGCGGGTTCGAGGAGCCATGGCGCAGCCTACCGCGGGGCCGGCGCTCGCCCTGCGCCCGACCGAGGTCGGTGCACCCGCGAAGGTACGGACGCCGCGCCGTCGCGCGCTGAGCGCGGTAGACTGCCGACGCTTCCTGCCTTGGTTGCGGCCCGCCGTTCGGGGCGCAGCCGAGATGGGCGCTATCTCACCGGAACGTTCTGGAGCGAGGTCCACGTGCGCGAACGCGTCGCCATCTTCATCGACGGTAGCAACCTCTACAACGGCATGCGCGAGAACCTGCGCAGCACCCGCGTCAACCTGGCCGAGCTCATGAAGCAGCTCGCCTCGGGTCGCGACCTGGTGCGCTGCTACTACTTCAACGCCCCACTGACCGACGACTACGACGAGGACCTTCGGGACGGTCAGCAGCGCTTCTTCGAGTCGCTGCGCCGCATCCCGTACGTCACCGTGCGCCTCGGTCGGCTCCATCGCCGCCCCGACGGCGCCCTCGTCGAGAAGGGGATCGACGTCGCGATCGCGGTCGAGGCCCTCTCGCTCGCCCACAAGGACGCCTACGATTGCTGCTTGCTGGTGTCCGGCGACGGCGACTACGTGGAGCTCGTCGAAGCGATCAAGCGGCTCGGCAAGCACGTCGAATGCGCGATGTTCAAGAACCAGTCCGCCGGCGTCCTCATGGAGCACGCCGACGTGTTCCGGCCGCTCGACGAGGCGGACTGGTCGAAGATCCTGTTCTGAACCGGGGCGAAGCCACGCCCCTTCACGGTCCCTTCAGCCGGGCCGGTTCCCACGCCGGACCCACGCCCCGGCTTGGTATCCTTCGGACCGAGGTCGCGGGTCGGCGAAGCCGGCCCCCCAGAACCCCAGGAGGATCCATGCGCACATTCGCCACGCTGGTCGCCGCCGCCCTTATCTCGGTCGGCATCGCCCAGGACTACGTCTTCGGCATCACCTTCGACGCGGGCGGCAAGTTCGACGGCTCGTTCAACGAGGGCACGTTCCGCGGGTTGGAGCGCGCCATCGCCGACCTCGAGGCGGCCGACGGTCTCGAGATCGACCTGCTCGAGTTCGAGGGCACGCCGGACACCGCCGCCCAGGGCATGCGCCAGATCGCGTCCGAAGGCGTCGAGCTCATCGTCTCGCCCGGGTTCTTGCAGGCGGACGCCATCGCGGCCGTATCGGCCGAGTACCCCGACACCTACTTCGTGCTGATCGACGACGTCCGTGAAGGCCCGAACGTCCGTTCGGTCGTCTTCAAGGAGCACGAGGGCTCGTTCCTCGTCGGCTACATCGCCGGCGCGCTGACGCAGACCGGCGTCGTCGGCTTCGTCGGCGGGATGGACATCCCGCTGATCCGCGCCTTCGACCTCGGCTTCCAGGAAGGCGTCGCCTACGCCTGCCCCGACTGCACGGTCGTCAGCAACTACGTGGGCGTCACGCCCGACGCGTGGAACGATCCCACCCGGGCCAAGGAGCTCGCCACCGCTCAACAGGCCCAGGGCGCCGACATCGTCTTCGCCGCCGCCGGCGCGTCCGGCAACGGCGTGATCGACTTCGTCAAGGAGACGCAGTGCTTCCAGGGCGCCTCCCGCGAGACCGCGCTCACCGAAGCGCTCGCGTCCGTGCCTACGTACGCCGGCTACGACGCCGCGTGCCCGGCCGGTTCGCAGCCGCTGTTCTTCATCGGCGTCGACAGCAACCAGAACCCGTTGGGCGACACCGACGGCGACGCGGCCACCCTCAACCACGGCTTGACCTCGATGCTCAAGCGCGTCGACGTGGCGGCCTACACGGCGGCGCAGGACGTCGTCGCCGGCACCTTCGAACCCGGCACCGTCGTCCTCGGCCTCGCCGAGGAAGGCGTGGGCTACTCGATGGACGCCTTCAACGAGGCGCTGATCCCCGCGGCGCTCGTGACCGAGCTCCAGGTCGTGACCGACATGATCGTGTCGGGCCAGCTCGTCGTCACCGACTACCGCGCCCCGTAACGGCGCCTTCGTCGGCGTGAGCGCCGTCCAGGACGGCGCACGGAGAGGGGCGGTCCCTGCTGGGACCGCCCCTCTCCGTGCTAGGATGTGGAGCGCAGGGTGGGCCATCTGGTCGCTGCTGCGGACGGTTCGCCGTTCGTGGGAGAGGAAAGTCCGGGCACCACAGGGCAGGATGCCAGCTAACGGCTGGGCGCGTAAGGCGACGGCACGTGCAACAGAGAGTAGACCGCCTGGGAACCACCGGCGGCCCCTCGGGGCCGACGGCCCAGGTAAGGGTGAAACGGTGCGGTAAGAGCGCACCAGTGCCTGCGGCAACGTGGGCAGCTAGGTAAACCCCATCCGGTGCAAGGTCCGATAGGGAGAAAGGGCCTGCTCGGCCC
>JAGXHO010000083.1 GCA_024636105.1 Trueperaceae bacterium
GACTCCGATCGCCGTGCCGGGCACCATGGCTTCCACCACAAAGCTGCTCGGCAAGCCAACCGCAGCCAGCAAGCTGACCATCAGAATCAAACCGGCGATGTTGTCTAGCATCAATCCGAAGAAGGCATTGACGTCGCCAGCCCGAGCCCAGCGGTGGCGGCGCGGCGCAAGCGCCGCTCGGCGAGCACCAGCACCTCGAAGCGGAGGCGGGCCGCACGGCGCCGGTCGCCTTCGCCGGACGCCGCCTGATGGCGCGCGTGCGCGTCGAGCGCCGTCGCCAGCGCTGCTACGCCTCCGTCGGTACCGAGGTCGACGGGCGCCGCGGATCCAGCCCCGGCGGCGAGCGGCACGACCTCGGGGGTCCAGCCGCCGACGCCCGATGGACGCAGCGCGAGCGCGTCGCGCACCTCGCGCGCGAGCTGCGGAGCGTCGGGCCGGTCGGCCTTGGTCAGCGCGAAGACGTCGGCGATCTCCATCAATCCGGCCTTGGCCGCCTGGACGTCGTCGCCCTGCCCGGGCGCGATCGCCACGACGACGGTGTCGGCGACCGCCACGACGTCCACCTCGGCCTGACCGACCCCCACGGTCTCGAGCACCACGTCGTCGAATCCGAAGGCCTCGAGCAGCGTGAGCGCGTCGAGCGCGGTGGGAGCGAGACCCCCGGTGCGCCCGCGGCTCGCCATCGAGCGCACGAAGACCTCCGGATCGGCGCTCCAGCGCGTCATGCGCACGCGGTCGCCAAGCAGCGCGCCGCCCGTGAACGGGCTCGACGGGTCGACGGCGAGCACGGCGACGCGGGACCCGCAGCCGCGCCAGACCCCTACCAATCGGTCGACGAGGGTGCTCTTGCCCGCGCCAGGGGCGCCCGTGACGCCGACGACGCGGGCACGGCGGTCGCCCGCCCGGCGTCGGCATGCGGCGACCAGCGCGCGGCCCGACGCGTCGCCCGCCTCGGCCCGGGTGAGCGCACGGGCCAGGGCGCGGACGTCGCCGGCGAAGAAGCGTTCGATGAGGTCGTCGGGTTCGGCCACGGATCCGAGCCTACCCGGTGCCGTCGGCCGGTCCGTCCGCCAGGACGGCGGTCGGGGGGGTCCAGACGTCCGGGGCGGCGACGAGCACGTCCATCGCCAACGCCACCCCGCCCATCGGGACCGCGTCGGGGCCCAGCGGCGACACGAGCACGCGGCACGGACCGCGGTGGCGCGCAAGCTTCGGTTCGGCGAGGGCGCGCTCGACGGCCGGCGTCAGGTACGGCGCCACGTGGACGAGCGACCCCGCGAGCACGATGCACTCCGGGTCGAGGAGGTCGACGACGTCGGCCAGCGCCCGTCCGAGGAGCGCGCCCGCGTCGTCGAGCACCGCCATCACCGTCGGGTCGCCGGCGGCCGCGAGCGCGGCCGCCCCTTCGTACCCGGCGGCGACGACGCCCCGTTCGCGCAGTTGCGCCTCGACGGCGCGCTCCGAGAGGTAGGCCTCGAGGCAGCCACGGTCGCCGCACGCGCAGAGGCGTCCCTCCTGCTCTACGGTCACGTGGCCCAGCTCACCGGCGAACCCCCCGGCGCCGCGAACGAGGCGCCCGTCGAGGTGCACCGCGCCACCGATGCCGGAGTGCCCGGCGACGAGCACGAAGTCGCGCGCGCCGCGCGCCGCGCCGAACAGCCGCTCGGCGATGGCCGCCGCCTTGGTGTCGTTGTCCACCACCACCGGCACCGACCACGTCGCGGTCAGGCGCGCCCTCAACGGCACGTCGCGCCAACCGAGGTTGGGGCCGAACACCACGCGTCCGTCGCGCGCCACTAGGGCGGGAACGCCCACGCCCAGCGCTCGCACCGCCGACCGGCTCGCGCCGAGTTCCGCGAGGAGCGCGTCGACGCCGTCCTCCAGCGACCCCACGGCGCCCTCCGGATCGGAGCCTGCCGGTCCTTGCCACGCGGCGCGCGGGCGGCCGCCGATCGTGGTCGCGACCAACCGCACGGTGCCGGGCTCGAGCCGAGCGCCTAAGAGCACGCCTGCGGCCTCGTCGAGGACCAGGCGCACGGGCGGCCGCCCGGTGCGGCCGATCGCGCCCGGCTCCGGCGACCGCGGACGCCCCTCCTCGGGAGCGGCGACGCGCACCCAGCCGTCGGCCCGCAATTGGTGCAACACGGCCGTCACGGTCGCCGGGTCGAGACCGGTCGTCGCCACGAGCTCGCCGTGGCTGGCGACGCCGGCCTCCCGCAGCGCATGGAAGACCCGTGCAACGTTCCAACGCCGCACGAGCGCGGGGTTGACCTTGGTTCGGTTGGCGACCACTCGCACCTCCGATCCCATTGCTGTCGCCGCCTCGCCGGCGGCCGTTCGTCCTTGACGCGAACCACGCTACGCGCGTAGCCTAGCACTTAATTCGACAGTCGTCCGAACGCGGCGCGCCGCGACGCGCAGCGTTCCCCGATCCGCTCGACGGAGGCGCACGGTGCCGGACCCAACCATCCTGGAAGGCCGCGGTCTCACCAAGGCGTTCGGACCCGTCGAGGTCCTGCACGCGGTCGACGTCGACGTCCGGCCCGGCGAGGTGCACGCGCTGCTCGGTGAGAACGGCGCCGGCAAGTCGACCTTGATGAAGCTGCTCTCCGGGTACCACGTGCCGACCGCCGGCGAGGTCCTCTTCGACGGTGCCCCGGTCCACTTCGCCGACTCGAACGCCGCCGAGGCCGCGGGCATCGTCCTCATCCACCAAGAGCTGAACCTGGTCCCCGACCTGACCGTCGAGGAGAACATCACGCTCGGGCGCGAGGCGCACCGTTTCGGGTTCGTCGATCGCGCCGCCGGGCGAACCCGTGCCCGCGCCCTGCTCGACGCGTTGCGCACCGAGGTCCCCGTCACCCGGCGGGTGCGCGACCTGTCGGTCTCGCAGATGCAGATGGTCGAGATCGCCAAGGCGGTCTCGCGCGAGGTCCGCGTCCTGTGCATGGACGAGCCCACCGACGTGCTCACCGGGACCGAGACCGAGGTGCTGTTCGATTTGGTGCGGCGCTTGGTGGCCGACGGCGTCGCGGTCCTGTACGTGTCGCACAAGCTCGACGAGATCAAGGCGATCGCCGACCGGGTGACGATCCTGCGCGACGGGGTCAAGGTCGGCACCTTCGCCGCCGCCGACCTGACGACCGGGGAGATGGCGCGCCGCATGGTGGGGCGCGACCTCGCCGACAGGTACCCCGTCAAGCGCCCGGTACCGGACGACGCGCCGATCGCCCTCGAGCTCGAGGACGTGTCCGTGCCCGGGCACGTCGCCGGGGCGACGCTGCACGTGCGCCGCGGCGAGGTGCTCGGGCTCGCGGGGCTCGTCGGCGCCGGGCGCACCGAGCTGTTCGAAGGGGTGCTCGGGTTGCGCCCGCTGCGCGGCCGGGTCCGCAAGGGCGGTCGGCCCGTGCACTGGCGCCACGCCGAGGACGCCAAACACGACCGCGTCGCGTACCTGACCGAGGACCGCAAGGGCAAGGGGCTGCTGCTCGAGAAGTCGCTGCGCGAGAACGTGACGCTCCAAGCGCTCGAGCGCTTCGCCCGCCCGTTCCTCCACGATCGCGCCGAGCGCGCCGCGCTCGAGGACGCGATCGAGGAGTTCGACGTGCGCGTTGCCCGCCACGACGTGGCCGCCGGCACCCTCTCGGGCGGCAACCAGCAGAAGCTGGTCCTCGCCAAGCTCATGCTCACCGAGCCCGACGTGGTGATCCTCGACGAGCCCACGCGCGGGATCGACGTCGGCACCAAGCGGCAGATCTACTTCTACGTCGCGGAGCTCCTCGCGCGGAACGTCGCGGTGGTGCTCATCTCCAGCGAACTACCCGAGTTGTTGGGGCTCGCCCATCGCGTCGTCGTCCTCAAGGACGGCGTCGTCACGGGCACGCTCGAGGGCGCGGACCTCACCGAGGAGACGATCATGGCCTACGCGACCGGCCTCCGGCGCGATCCCCTGCCCACCGCCGCGGAGGTCGACCGTGTCGAAGCCTGAAGCCACCGCGCCCGTGCCCGGGTGGCGCGCTGCGCTGCGCCGCGTCCCCTGGCAGCAGCTGACGCCCCTGCTCGGCCTGGCGCTGCTGGTCGTCATCGGGTCGCTCCTGCACCCGTCGTTCCTCACGCCGACCAACCTGTTCAACGTGCTGACGCGCTCGGCCTTCATCGGCATCATCGCGGTGGGTGCCACCTTCGTGATCATCGGCGGGGGCATCGACCTCTCGGTCGGCTCGATGGCGGCCTTCCTCGCCGGCGGCATGATCCTGGGGATGAACGCGCTCGAGGGCGGCTCGTTGTCGCCCCTGACGATCGTGTTGCTGGGCGTCGCCGGCGTGCTGGCAGCCGGCCTGCTCTCCGGTGCCGCGAACGGCCTCGCGATCACCCGGGGGCGCATCGAACCCTTCATCGTCACGCTCGGCACGCTCGGCATCTTCCGGTCGCTGGTCACGTACTTCGCGAACGGCGGCACGCTGTCGCTCGATTTCGCGCTCCGCGGCACGTACCGGCCCGTCTTCTTCGGCACCTTCCTGGGCGTGCCCATCCCCGTGTGGGTCTTCGCGGGCGTCGCCGTCGTCGGGGCGATCCTGCTCCATCGGACCCGCTTCGGGCGCTACGTGCGCGCGATCGGATCGAACGCCGAGGTCGCGCGGTACGCGGCGATCCGCGTCGCCCGCGTGCGCACGCTGACCTACGTCATCCAGGGGGTCTGCGTCGCCATCGCCGTGGCGCTCTACGTCCCGCGGCTGGGTTCGGCCTCGGGCTCCACCGGCATCCTGTGGGAGCTCGAGGCGATCGCCGCGGTCATCATCGGCGGCACCGCCCTCAAGGGCGGCTCGGGCCACGTCTGGGGCACGGTCGTCGGCGCGATCATGCTCTCGCTCATCGGCAACGTCCTCAACCTCACCAGCGTGATCAGCGAGTACCTCAACGGCGCCGTCCAGGGGCTGATCATCATCGGCGCCGTCTTCTTGCAGCGCGGCCGCAGCGGCCGCGGCTAGGAGGTGGGCAAACCTGAAGCGGAATGACCCCAAACCTTCTCATCGCGTCCAAGGAGCTTCCATGTCCCGTACCATCCGCACCCTCGCGCTGCTCGCCGTCCTCGGCCTCGGCGTCGCGCTCGCCCAGACCACCGTCATCGGCGTCTCGATCCCGGCCGCCACGCACGGCTGGACCGGCGGCGTCAACTACTGGGCCGCCGAGACCGAAGCGCGCCTCGAAGCCGCGTACCCCGACCTCCAGATCGTGATCATCACGGCAGGCAGCGCCGCCGAGCAGGCCGACGACCTCGAAGACCTCATCGCCATCCACCAGATCGACGCGCTCGTGATCCTGCCGTTCGAATCCGACCCGCTCACCGAGCCGGTCGCCAGCGTCAAGGACCGCGGCGTCTTCGTCACGGTCGTCGACCGCGGCCTCGCCCGCCCGGGCATCGAGGACGTCTACGTCGCCGGCAACAACTCGGCGATGGGGCGCGTCTCGGCCGAGTACATCGTCGAGCGCCTCGGCGGCGAAGGCAAGATCGTCGTGCTGCGCGGCATCCCGACCGTCATCGACAACCAGCGCGTCGACGCCTTCATGGAGGTCGTTGCCGAGACGAACATCGAGGTCCTCGACAGCCAGTACGCCAACTGGAACCGCGACGACGGCTTCGAGGTGATGCAGGACTTCCTGACCCGCTTCCCCGAGATCGACGCCGTATGGGCGCAGGACGACGACATCGCCGTCGGCGTGATCGAAGCGTTGGCCCAGGCGAACCGCACCGACGAGATGTTCATCGTCGGCGGCGCCGGCATGAAAGAGATGATCAAACGCGTGCTCGACGGCGACACCTTGGTGCCGGTCGACGTGCTCTACCCGCCGGCGATGATCGCCACGGCGATGGAAGTCACCGCGCTGCGCTTCGTCTCGAACGTGCCGATCCTCGGCAGCTACATCCTCGACAGCCCGCTCATCACCCCCGAGAACGCTGCCGACTACTACTTCCCCGACAGCCCCTTCTAAGCCCCGTCCCTGTACCTGGCCCGGGCGGTCGGTCGCAACGACCGACCGCCCGGACCGTCGCCAAGGAGGCCCCATGCCCCGCCCCGTCACCCTGTTCACCGGCCAATGGGCCGACCTGCCCCTCGCGGAGCTCGCCCCTCTCGCCCGCGAGATGGGCTACGACGGCCTCGAGCTCGCCTGCTGGGGCGACCACCTCGACGTGCGCCGCGCCGCCGACGACGCCGGTTACGCGCGCGAGCGCCTCGACCTGCTCGCCCGCCACGACCTCCAGCTCTTCGCCATCTCCAACCACCTCGTCGGCCAGGCCGTCTGCGACCCGATCGACGAGCGCCACCGCGCGGTCGTGCCGACCCACGTGTGGGGCGACGGCGATCCCGAAGGGGTCCGCCAGCGCGCCGCCGAGGAGATGATCGCCACCGGGCGCGCCGCGGCGGCGCTCGGCCTGAAGGTCGTCAACGGCTTCACCGGCTCGTCGATCTGGCACTCGCTCTACGCCTTCCCGCCCACCTCGCAGGCGTACTGGCAGGCCGGCTTCGACGACTTCGCCCGCCGCTTCACCCCCATCCTCGACGCGTACGCCGAACTGGGCATCCGCTTCGGCCTCGAGGTGCACCCGACCGAGATCGCCTTCGACACCGCCTCCGCCGAGCGCGCGATCGAGGCCCTGAACGGCCACCCGGCCTTCGGCTTCAACTACGACCCGTCGCACCTCGGCTACCAGGGCGTGGACTACGTCGACTTCCTGCGCCGCTTCCCCGACCGGATCGTGCACGTGCACATGAAGGACGCGTGGTGGGGGCGCGGCGACGGGAGCGCCGGCGTGTTCGGCGGGCACACCACCTTCGGCGACCCGCGGCGGTACTGGGACTTCCGCAGCGTCGGCCGCGGCGACGTCGACTTCGAGGAGATCATCGTCGCGCTCAACGACATCGGCTACGACGGCCCGCTGTCGGTGGAGTGGGAGGACGTGCGCATGGACCGCGTCCATGGCGGCGCCGAGTCCGCGGCGTTCTGCAAGGGGGTCGACTTCGCCCCGTCGGGTTCGGCGTTCGACGCCGCGTTCGGACGGGACGACAGGTGACGCGGCCGCTCCGCTACGGCATGGTCGGTGGCGGCGAGGGGGCCTTCATCGGCGCCGTGCACCGCCACGCGCTCGCGCTCGACCACCGCTACGTCTTCACCGCCGGCGCGCTGTCGTCGACCCCCGAGAAGGCGCGCCGCTCCGGCGCCGCGCTCGGACTCCCCGACGACCGCGCCTACCCGACCTGGGCCTCGATGCTCGAAGGCGAGCTCGCCCGCCCCAGCGACGAGCGCATCGACCTGGTCGTGGTCGTCACCCCCAACCACGTCCACTTCCCGGTAGCCAAGGCTTTCGCCGAAGCCGGGATCCACGTGGTCTCGGACAAACCGCTCGTGCACACGAGCGCGCAGGCCGACGAGCTGGTGGCGATCGCGGAGCGCACCGGCGTCGTCTTCGCGGTGACCTACAACTACACCGGCTACCCGATGGTCAAGGAGGCGCGTCGCTACGTCCGGGAAGGGCGTCTGGGCCGGCTGCGCAAGGTCGTCGTCGGGTACCACCAGGGTTGGCTCGCCACCAAGCTCGAGGCCACCGGCGCCAAGCAGGCCGAGTGGCGCACGGACCCCGCCCGCAGCGGCGCGGCCGGCGCGATCGGCGACATCGGCTCGCACGCCGAGAACCTCGTGGCGACCGTCACCGGCCTCGAGCTCGAGGCGATCTGCGCCGACCTCACGACCTTCGTCGAGGGCCGCCGCCTCGACGACGACGGCAACCTGCTCCTGCGCTTCGCGGGCGGCGCCAAGGGCGTCCTGATGGCCTCGCAGGTCGAGATCGGCCACGAGAACGACCTCGTGCTGCAGGTCTACGGCGAGGACGGGGCGCTGACCTGGCGCCAAGAGGACCCGAACGCGCTCTGGTACGCGCCCCTCGAAGGTCCCGTGCAGCTGCTCCGGCGCGGCAACCCCTACCTGGGCGACGCCGCCCAACGCGCCTCGCGGCTGCCTGCGGGCCACCCCGAGGCGTTCTTCGAAGCCTTCGCCAACGTCTACCGCGAGGTCGCCGATGCGACCTTGCGCCACGCCGCAGGCGAAGACCCGGCAGGCGATTACCCGACCGTGCGCGACGGCGCCCGCGGCGTGCGCTTCATCGAACGCACGGTCGCCAGCGCGGCCAGCGACGCCAAGTGGACGCCGTTCTGAGCCTCCGGAAGGAACGACCCATGGACCCCTACGCCCCCACCGCCGCCGACCGCTTCACCTTCGGCCTCTGGACCGTCTCGAACGTGGGACGCGACCCGTTCGGCGAGCCCACCCGCGCGCCGATGGACCCGACGTACGCCGTCGCGAAGCTCGCCGAGCTCGGCGCCTACGGCGTCAACCTCCACGACCACGACCTGGTGCCCGACGGCACCCCTGCCGCCGAGCGCGACCGCATCGTCGCGCGCTTCCGGAGCGCTTTGAGCGAACACGGCCTGGTGGTGCCGATGGCGACCACCAACCTCTTCACCGACCCCGTGTTCAAGGACGGCGCCTTCACCAGCGCCGACGCGCGCGTGCGCCACTACGCGATCGCCAAGACGATGCGGTCGATGGACCTGGGCGTCGAGCTCGGTGCCCGCACCTACGTCTTCTGGGGCGGGCGCGAGGGCGCCGAGGTCGACGGCGGCGGCAAGCTGTTCGACGCCTTGAGCTGGTACCGCGAGGCGCTCGACTACCTGTGCGACTACGCGCGCGGCCAGGGCTACGACCTGCGCTTCGCGCTCGAGCCCAAACCGAACGAGCCGCGCGGGCACGCCTTCCTGCCCACGGTCGGCAGCGCGCTCGGCTTCATCGCGACGCTGGAGCACCCCGAGATGGTCGGCGTGAACCCCGAGCTGGCGCACGAGACGATGGCGGGGCTCTCCTTCCCGCACGCGCTCGCGGCCGCGCTCGACGCCGGCAAGCTGTTCCACGTCGACCTCAACGACCAGATCATGGGGCGCTTCGATCAGGACCTGCGCTTCGGCGCGGAGAACCTCAAGACCGCCTTTTTCACGGTGCTCGCGCTCCAGGAGGGCGGCTACGAAGGCCCGCGCCACTTCGACGCGCACGCGCTGCGCACCGAGGACGAGGCCGGCGTCTGGGCCTTCGCGCTCGGCTGCATGCGCACGTACAAGATGCTCGAAGCCAAAGCGACGCGCTTCCTCGAAGACCCCGACGTGGTCAGCGCGCGCGCGGCGTACCGCCACGAGGACCCCGAAGCGGCTTGGCCGCCGCGCTACTCCGACGCGCATGCCGCAGCGCTCAAGGGGCGCGCGTTCGACCTCGACGCGCTCCGCCGCCGCGGTCCGGGGCTCGAGCACCTCGACCAGCTCACGGTCGAGGTCCTGCTCGGGGCGCGCTGACGGTGGCCGGCGACCTCGCGATCGGCGTCGACGTCGGCACGTCGGGGGTCGCCGTGGTGGCGCTCGATCGGGACGGCCGCCGCGTCGCGCACGCCGACCACTCGGTGCCGCTCGCGACCCCCCGGCCGGGCTGGACCGAGCAGGACCCGGAGGACTGGATCGCCGCCACCGAAGCCGGCCTCCGCGAGGTCGCCCGAGCGGTCGGCGCCGAGCGGGTGGCGGCGATCGGGCTGTCGGGGCAGATGCACGGGATGGTGGCGCTCGACGCCGCCGACCGCGTCGTGCGCCCCGCCCTGCTATGGAACGACCAGCGCACCGGCGCGGCCGTCGACGCCATCACGCGCGCCGTCGGACGCGCCCGGCTGATCGAGCGGACCGGCAACCCGGCCGTCACCGGGTTCCAGCTCCCGAAGGTCGTGTGGCTGCGCGCGACCGAGCCCGACGCCTTCGCGCGGACGCACCGCGTCCTGCTGCCCAAGGATCACGTCGGCTTCCGCCTGACCGGCGAAGCGGTCGCCGAGCCCTCCGACGCCTCGGGCACCGGCCTGTACCACCTGGCGTCCGGGACCTGGGACGCCGAAGTGCTCGGCGCCCTCGACCTCGACCCGGACCTCTGGCCCCGCTTGGTGCGCTCGGACGAGGTCATCGGCGGCCTGCGCGCCTCGGTCGCCGACCGCATCGGCCTCCGGGCCGGCACGCCCGTGGTTGCCGGGGCGGGCGACAACGCGGCCGCCGCCACCGGCCTCGCGCTCGGGCGCGCCCACCCCGACGTGGGGAGCGTCAGCCTCGGGACGAGCGGGGTGCTCTTCGCGGCGCTCGAGAACCCCACCCCCGACCCCGACGGCCGCGTGCACCTGTTCGCGCACGCCGACGGCGGCTTCAACCTGCTCGGCGTGGTCCTCTCGGCGGCCGGCAGCCTCCGCTGGTACCGCGATACCTTTGCCCCCGGCCGCCCCTTCGAAGCGCTGGTCGCCGAGGCGGCCGCCGCGCCCGTCGGCGCGGGCGGCGTCACCTTCAAGCCCTACCTCGCGGGCGAGCGCACGCCGCACCTGCGCCCCGATCTGCGTGGCTCGTTCCATGGGTTGTCGCTCGCGACGGATCCCGGCGACGTAGTGCGCGCCGTGCTCGAAGGGGTGGCGTTCGCGCTGCGCGAGGCGCAGGGCGTCATGGCGCCGCTGGCGCTCCCGAAGCGGTGGCTCGCGACGGGTGGCGGCGCCGAGTCGGACGTTTGGCTCGAGATCCTCGCCGACGCGCTCGACGCACCCGTTGGCCGCCCGGTGGACGAAGCGGGCCAACCCGCGCTCGTCGGCGCGGCCGAGGGGGCGGCCTGGTTGGCCTGGCGAGCGTCCGGGCACGCACCGGACCGCGCGCCCCGGGCGGGCTCGTGGATCGAACCGACCCCGGAGCGACGCGACGCGACGCAAGCCGCCTACGCGCGCTTCGTGCAGCTCGGCCTCGAGGCGCACTGAGCGGGGATCGCTGGGCGCGCCGCGCCGGTCAGCGCGGCGCGCCCGTCCGACTTCGGGCACCCAAGGCGCGGACGAGGTCGAGGACGCACGACTCGAGCGCCCACTCGGGGTCGCCTCCGGTCTTCATCGCGACGTCGGCGGCGACCGTCGCCCGCACCGCCGCCGCCAGCGTCGGCTCGTCGAGCCGCCGCGCCAGCTCGAGCGCGCGGCCGGTGGGGTACGGAGACGTCCCCAACGTCCGCGCCGCCTCGTCCTTGCTCACGCGCGGGTCGCGGAGCGCCAACGCCGTGCACCGCGCGACCAGATCGACGTGCCAGGCGAGCGCCGCGTGCACCCGGATCGGCGCCTCACCCTGATCGAGCAGGTCGCGCACCAGCGTCAGCGCGCGGGCGGCATCGCCCGCAGCGAGCGCATCGACCACGTCGAAGGCGCTGCGCGTCGCGGGCCGGTGGGCGATCTCCAGCGCGCGCTCGGGCGTGACCACCTCGCCGAGCAGGGCCAGCTTCGCGACCTCCCCCGCCGCGCCCGGGAGGTCGTCGCCGAAGGCGTCGGCGAGCGCACCCGCCACGTCGCCCTTCACGGCGACCCCAGCGGCCTGCAGCTCCTTAGCCACCCAGCGGGTCAGCCCGGCGAAGCGCGGCGGCGGCAGCGCGACGAGCTCACCCAACGCTCGCCAACGCTTCTGGTGCGCAGGGGTGGCGGCGGCGTCGAGCGCCACGACCAGCGCCTCGCCCGGCCCCTCGAGCGCGTTCAGCGCAGCGTTGCGCGTGGCCGTATGCCCCGCGCCGACGAACGCCTCGTCGAGGTCGAACCACACGATCGATGGACCGAACAGGCCGCCCTGCCCCAGCGCATCGGCCACCTCGGTGGCCGCCGTGGCCCCCTCGCCCAAGCGCACCACCGCGTCCGACGCGACGCCCGCCTGCACGCAGGCCTCGGCGAGCGCCGTCCGAGCGGCGCGGCGGGCGAGGAAGGGATCGCCCACGAACGCGCGGACGGTCGCCACCGTCAGGCGGATCCCGGCGCGGGCGCCGGCGCGAACGCGGCGAGGAGCGCGTCGAGCATCTCGGAAGCGCTGCCGAAGCGCTCCTCCGGAGCCCGCGCGAGCGCGCGCCGCACGATCGGTTCGAGCGCCGTCGCAGCGGCCGGCAGCGGCGCGAGCGGCACCCGGTCGTCGCCCACGAGCCAGCGCACGACCTGGGACCCGTACGGCGGCTCGCCGACGAGGCAGTGGTACAGCACGGCGCCCACCCCGTAGAGGTCGGAACGGTGGTCGGTGCGGACCCCCCGGAACTGCTCCGGCGCCATGTAGTTGGGCGTGCCGAGCAGCTCCTGGTCGCCGGTGATCGCGGTCAGCGCAAGGTCCTTGGCGAACCCGAAGTCGGTGAGCAGCGCGCGTTCCCCCTTGAGGAGCACGTTCGCCGGCTTGACGTCGCAGTGGACGACGCCGTGCAGGTGCGCGTGCTCGAGCGCGCGCAGCACGTCGGCGACGACCTTCACGGCGCGCGCCACCGGCAGCGGAGGACCGTCGAGGAGCGCCGAGAGGTCGCTGCCGGGCACGTACGCGTAGACGAGGTTGCCGTCGAAGGCGGCGAGCAGCGGCACGATATGCGGATGATCGAGCTTGCGCACGACGTCCGCCTCGCGCTCGAGGCGCCGCGCGACCTCGGCCGACACGCCCACGAGGCGCTTCACCACGACGAGTCGCTCGTCCCAACGCGCCAACTCGACGCGCACCAGACCCTGCTGGGAGAGCACCCGCACCGGTTCCAACATCGAACCGAGGCTATCACGGGGCACGGAACCGACGCAGGGACCGTCGTCCACGCGCGGCGGGCCGCTGGCGCCGCACCCCGAGGGCCGGCGTCACGGCGGTGGGAAGGGGACCCGGAGCGCGCCCTCGGCCAAGGACGTGCGCACCGTCGCTCCCGCCGCTCCCAAGCGATCGAGGACCGCGGGCGACGGGTGTCCGTACCGGTTCGAACCGACCGACACGAGCGCCAGGCGCGGCTGCGCGGCCCGGAGCAAGGCGTCGGACGTGCTCGAGGCCGAGCCGTGGTGCGGGGCCAACAGCACCGGCGTCGGCGGCACCGCCAGCTCGGCCTCGACGGCGGCAGATAGGTCGCCGAGCAAGAGCGCCCACGGGGCTTCGCCCCAACGGACCAGGAGCGCGACGGAGTCGTCGTTCGGCTCGCCGCGGGACCGCATCTGGGGGTGCAGGACCTCGAGGACCGCCCCACCCACGCGGTACCGGTCGCCGCGCCGCGCCTCGAGCACGGGCACGTCGCGCTCGCGCGCGAGCGCGACGAGGTCGCGGTACGCCGCCACGTCCGGGGCCGGGTGACCGACCAGCAGGGCGCCCACCGAGAACC
>JAGXHO010000084.1 GCA_024636105.1 Trueperaceae bacterium
CCTCGAAGCCGCCCCGGGCGCTGCCCAACGCCTCCTCGACCTCGACCCCGTCACCCGCCGGCAGGTCGGGCGCACCATGCGCTGGGCCGTCGTCGAGGGTTCGTTGGCGCAAGCCTTCCTCAACGCCACCACCGGCGGCGTCCTCGTCGGCTTCATGCTCCACTTGGGGGCGACGCCGACCGAACTCGCGCTGGTGGCCTCCGTGCCGCACCTGTCGCAGCTCGCGAGCCCGTTGGCGGCGTTCCTGGCGGCCGCGCTCGGTCGGCGCAAGTGGTTGACGCTGGCGATGGGGTTGGGCTCGCGCCTCACCTGGCTGGCGGCCGCCGCGGTGCCGCTCGTCCCGATGCCCGACGCCGCGCGCCCCTGGGCGATCGTCGCGATCGCGCTCGTGGCGAGCCTCT
This sequence comes from Trueperaceae bacterium, assembly GCA_024636105.1. The sequence goes on from JAGXHO010000084.1 coordinate 402, forward strand.
TCCTCGCGGCGCAGAACACGCTGTGGACCGCCTGGATGGGCGACGTGGTCCCGGAGCGCGAGCGAGGGCGCACCTTCGGCCTGCGCAGCGGCGTCATGGGGGTGGCGGGCACGGCGGCGAACCTGGCGGTCGGCGCCTTCCTCGACGCGGTGGCGGCACCCGTGTCGTTCCAGGTGGCGCTGGTCGTCGCGGTCGCGATCGGCCTGCTCGGGGTGGCCGTGTACGCGCTCCAGGTCGACCCACCCACGCCGCCCGAGCGGGTCCGGTGGCGCGAGCTCTGGATCGTCCCGTGGCGCGACCTGGCGTTCCGGCGCTACCTGCGGTTCACCTTCTACTGGAACTTCGTGGTCATGCTCTCGGGCCCGTTCGTCACGCCGTTCTTCCTGGACGCGCTGGGCATGACCTTCACGCAGGTCGCCTTCGCGTCGTCGTTGACCGCACTGACGGCGCTCGTCACCACGCCGCTGTGGGGGCGCGTCGCCGACCGGGTCGGCCACAAGCCGGTGTTGGCGCTCGGCACCGTCCTGGTGGGGTTGCTGCTGCCGTCGGGTTGGATCCTGGCCGGCCTGACTGGTCAGCTGGGATGGATCTGGGCGACCGCCGTCGCCGACGCGATCGCCTGGGGTCCGGTGCGCTTGGCGGCCTTCAACCTGGCGCTCGCCTCGGCGCCGCGGGCGAACCGCGTGGTCTTCGTCGCCATGTACGCCCTCGGGACCGGCATCGCCGGGTTCTTGGGCGGCGCGTCGTCGGGGCCGCTCCTGCTCGGGCTGACGCGCCTCGAGGGGACCGTGTTGATCGCGCCATGGAGCGGCTACACGGCGCTCTTCGCGATCGCCGCCGTGCTGCGCCTGCAGGCCTGGTGGTTCCTGCGGCCGGTGGGGTGGCCAGCGCGGCGGCCGCGGCGCCGGCCGCGCGCGCTCATCGCGGGTCGACGGCGCGCAGCCCCGCGGGAGTGAGCAGGTGCGTCACGGGCACGTCGTGCTCCTCGAGCGGCAGGTGGTCGACCAGCCAGGCCTCGATCGCGACGGCCACTCGGGGGACGCTCGGCGGAAGCGTGGGGAGCAGCCCGTCGTAGAGCCCGCGACCGTAGCCGAGCCGGCCGCCGCGGCGGTCGAAGGCGAGGCCCGGCACCAGGACCACGTCGACGCGCCCGGGGTCCTCTTCCGGCGCGTCCTCCGGCGGCTGCAGGAAGCCGAGCGGGTGGCGCTCGAGCGGGTCGTCGGCGCGGTGGAGCGTCAACCGCCGGGCGCCGGCGTCCGTACGGGTGGTGAGCACGGTCTTCCCGGCGAAGTCGATCGGGGGCGCCACCTCGTCCCCGAACGGGAGGTACGCGAGCACGGTGCGCGCCGCGAGCCAGTCGGGCCAGTCGGCCAGGTGCGCGGCGATCGCGGCCTCGTCGTCGGTGCGCCCGGGGCCCGCGGCCCAGCCGCGTCGGACCGCACGCGCCCAGCGACGCCAAGCGTCTTTGGGGGCGCCGTCGGCGGGCGTCGGCGGGGTGCCGCGTTCTCCGTGCATCGCGCGCGCACGCTACCGCGCCGTAGGCTTGGCCCATGCCCGAGACCACGCACGCCACCCTGCACCACCTCGTCGAGAAGCGCTTCGTCGGCACCACCCCGGACGGTCGTCAGGTCCTGATCGACGGCACCAAGGAGCACCCGGTCGGCATGGGCCCCATGCAGCTCGTCCTCAACGCTTGGGGCGGCTGCGTCGCGTACGACGTCGTCGAGATGCTCAAGAAGCGCCGCGTCGACGTCCGCTCGTACCGCATCGAGCTCGAGGGCGATCGGGACGCCGGGGTGCCCGCCTTCTTCACGCAGCTGCGCGCCCGCCACGTCATCGACGCGCCCGGCCTCGACCGCAAGACCTTCGAGCGCTTCGTGGAGCTCGCGACCACCAAGTATTGCTCGGTGGGCGCCAGCCTCAAGGCGAGCGAGAGCTTCGAGGTCGTGCTGCTCCACGAGGCCGAGGTCGCGGCCGACCCTGCCTGAGCAGCGCCGGGCGGGCGTTGACGGTCGCGTAACGCCGTTCCCGTAGGCTCGGGGCATGACCCATGCTGCCCCTCTCAGGACCGCCCTCGCCGCCGCCGCGCTCGCTTGCGGCATCGCCGCCGCCCAGGACGCCCCTCCGTGGGGCGCCGTCGCCTACGTCGCCGAGGTGGCGCAGTTCCGCGACGGCGTGCCGATCGAGACGCTCCTGCTCGAGGCCGCCCCCGCGGGCGTCCGGTACATCGTCCGCTCCGAGAGTGGCGAGGTGCTCCTCGAGCTGCTTCTGACCTGGGACGGGGCGGACTGGACCGCCTACGCCTCGGAGCCGCCGGACGGAGCGTTCGAGTCGACCTTCCCGGGCTTCGGTGAGGCGGTGCTCGCCTCCGTCGTCGACCCGCGCACCCCCGAGATCGGGGCGTGCGCGCAGGACGGGACGACCTGCGTGGAGCAGGGCGAGGACACGTTCGGCGGCCGGAGCGCCATGCGCCTGTCGATGGCGATCGACGGCCTCGGTACCTCGACGGTGTGGGTGGACCTCGCGACGGGGCTCACCCTGGGGGGCGAGGGCGCCAGCGGCGACCTGACGCTTCGGACCGAGCTGGTGCGCTTCGAGGAGCGGGCGCCGGACCCGGATCGCCTGCGCCCCTGAGCGCCGACCCCTGACCCCGGGATCGCATGACCGCGGTCACTTCTGCCTGCCGGCGCGCGCTCCGTACGCTCGCGGCACGAGGTGACCCGATGACCGAAGCGACCCCAACCCCGCTCTCCCCATCCCCTCGCGGCGAGCCCGCGACGGCGTCCGATGCCGTGCTGGTCGTCGACGGGCTGGTCAAGTGTTACGGCGACGCGATCGCCGTGGACCACGTCTCGTTCGACGTGCGCCCCGGTGAGGTCTACGGCCTGCTGGGCCCGAACGGCGCCGGCAAGTCGACCACGCTCGGCGTGGTGGCCGGCCTGGTCCGAGCCGACGCCGGGAGCGTCCGCGTGGCCGGCCACGCGATCGAGCGCGACCCGGTGCCCGCCCAGCGCGCCATGGGCGTCGTCCCCCAGCCGCTGGCGCTCTACCCCGACCTCACCGTCCGCCAGAACCTCGGCTACTTCGCGCGCCTCAAGGGGTTCGCGGGTGCCGAGGGACGCCGCGTGGTCGCGGACGCGCTCGCCGCCGCCTGAACCTCGCGATCGGACTCGTGGGCCGCCCGCGCCTGCTGCTGCTCGACGAACCGACCGTCGGGCTCGACCCACGGAGCCGCCGGCACATCCTCGACTCGGTGCGGCGGCTCGCCGACGAAGGGCTCGCCGTCCTCTTCACCAGCCACTACATGGAGGAGGTCGAGTACCTCTGCCGGCGCTTGGCCATCCTCGACCGCGTCGCGCTCATGGCCCTGCTCGAACTCCGGCGCGCCGACGGGACGCTGCGTGGGTTCGCAGGCCTCGTCGTGCTGCCGATCCTCGCCGTCGCCGTCGCCATCACCGAGGCTAGCGTCGACGGCGATGGCGACAGCGAGGATCGCCGTTGACGCCGCCCTGACCCGCCCCCTGATACCCTCGCGGGCGATGCCCGACGCGCGCGACCTCAACGACCCGTCCCTGTACCTCAACCGCGAGCTCTCGTGGTTGGCCTTCAACCGGCGCGTCCTCGAGGAGGCCCGCGACCCGGGGCAGCCGCTCCTCGAGCGGTTGAAGTTCCTGGCGATCTTCGGGTCGAACCTCGACGAGTTCATGATGATCCGCTACGCCGGCCTCAAGGACCAGCTGGCCGCCGGCGTGGCGGGCGATTCGGCCGACGGGCGCTCGCCGGGCGCGCAGCTCGCGGCGGTCGCGAGCGAGCTCCACCCGCTGATCCTCGAGCATCGCCGGGTCCTGCGCGAGGAGGTACTCCCCGAGCTGGCGCGCCACGGCGTCGTGTTGCGCGCCGTCGAGGACGTGGACGAGGCGTCCTGGTCGACCATCGAGCGCTTCTGGGAGGAGGAGCTCTTCCCGGTGCTCACGCCGCTGGCGGTCGACGCGCGGCACCCGTTCCCGCGCCTGCCGAACCTGTCGTTCTCGTTGTTGCTGGAGTTGCGCGATCAAGACGACGGGACGACCCGCACGGCGATCGTCCAGGTCCCATCGGTGCTCCCGCGCTTCGTGCGGTTGCCCGGGCCGGGGCACGCCTTCGTGCTCCTGGAGGACGTGATCCGCCACCACGTGGACGCCCTCTTCCCCGGGCACGACGTCGGGTGGGCGCACGGCTTCCGCGTGACCCGCGACGCCGACATCGCCATCGCGGAGGACGAGGCCGACGACCTGCTGCGGGTCGTCGAGGACGAGGTGCGCCGGCGCCGCTGGGGCGACGCGGTGCGCCTCGAGGTCGCGTCCGGCATGCCGGACGCGTGGCGCGAGCACCTCCGGCGCGTGCTCGATCTTGCCCCGGACGACGTCTTCGAGGTCCCCCACCACCTGAACGTAGCCGACTTCCTGGAACTCGCCGACCTGCCGCTGCCTGAGCTCCGCGACCCCCCGCTGCAACCGCGCCTGCCGCGCCAGCTGGTGCGCCACGCCGATCCGTTCACCGCGGTGCGCGCCGGCGACGTGCTGCTGCACCATCCGTTCCACGCCTTCGACGCGGTGCTCGGCCTGCTCGACGCGGCGGCCGACGACCCGAACGTGCTCGCGATCAAGCAGACGCTCTACCGGGTCGGCCGGCGCTCGCCGGTCGTCGCGGCGCTCGCGCGGGCCGCGGGGAACGGCAAGCTGGTCACCGCGCTCGTCGAGCTCAAGGCGCGCTTCGACGAGGAGAACAACATCGTGTGGGCGCGCGAGCTCGAGCGCGCCGGCGTGCACGTGGTCTACGGCTTCGCGGGCCTCAAGACCCACGCCAAGGCGCTGCTCGTCGTGCGCCGCGAGGCGGTCGCGGGCGGCGGGACCGAGATCCGGCGCTACGTCCACCTGGGCACGGGGAACTACAACCCGGGTACGGCCGGGGTGTACACCGACCTCGGGTTGCTGACGTGCGACCCCGACCTGGGCGCCGACGTCTCCGAGCTGTTCAACGTGCTGACCGGCTTCAGCAAGCAGCGCCGGTGGCGCAAGCTGTGGGTCGCGCCCGAGACGCTGCGCCCGGAGCTGCTCGCGGCGATCGGACGCGAGGCCGACCACGCCCGCGCGGGACGGCCGGCGCGGATCGTGGCGAAGATGAACTCGCTCGCCGACCCGGAGGTGATCCGGGCGCTCTACCGCGCGTCGCAGGCGGGGGTGACCGTCGACCTGATCGTGCGCGGCATCTGCTGCCTGCGCCCCGGCGTCCCCGGCGTCTCCGAACGGATCCGGGTGCGGTCGATCGTCGGTCGCTTCCTCGAGCACGCGCGCGTCGCCTACTTCCTCGACGACGGCGCCGAACGCGTCTTCCTCGGCTCGGCCGACTGGATGCAGCGCAACCTCAACGGCCGCGTCGAGTCGGTCTTCCCGGTCGAGGACGCGCGCCTCAAGCGTGAGGTGGTCGAGATCTTGGAACTGCAGTTGCGCGACACCGTGAAGGCCCGCGAGCTCGACCAGGACGGCGAATACACGCGCGCCAAGCGCCGCAAGGGCCAGCGGCCGGTCGACAGCCAGGTGCGGCTATTGGCGCGTTCGGTGCGGCGCGGCCGGCGGACGTGACCGTCGGGTGACCTTCAGGCTTGGATCGGCCCCGGACCGCTCGGCGGCACCTCGTCGCCGGCGCGGCCGGCGGCGAAGCCGGTCTGCAGGCCCATCAGCCAGCCGAGCTTGAGCATGAACAGGAGCGTCTCGGCGTCACCGTCGGCGACCCGCGAGCGGACGTAGTCGAGCGTGCCCTCGGGCAGGCCGACGGCGTCCACCTCGTCGGCGTAACGCCGCCGCATCTCGTCGAGGAACGCCTGGATGAGTCGTTGCTCGTCGTTCATCGCCCCATGC
>JAGXHO010000085.1 GCA_024636105.1 Trueperaceae bacterium
ACGCCACGCCCGTGGTGCTCGGCTCGACGACGAAAGCGTTCACCGCATTGGCCGTGATGCAGCTGGTCGAACGCGGCCTCGTCGACCTAGACGCGAGCCCGACGCGCTACCTGCCGTGGTTCCGCACGCCCGAGGGCCTCCAGGACGACATCACGATCCGCCAACTCCTGTCGCACAGCGCCGGCTACCCGTGGGGGATCCTCTTCACCGATCGCGCCTACCCGGACGAGATGGAGGCCTACGTGCGGTGGCTCGGTGGCGTGCGGTTGGCGTCGGCGCCGGGTGGGCGCTTCGGCTACAGCAACGACCCGTTCGTGGTCCTCGGGCTCATCGTCGAGCGCGTGGCCGGGATGCCGTACGAGGCGTACATGGAGGCGAACGTCCTGACGCCGCTGCGGATGACGAACGCCACGTTCGACGTCGTGGTGGCGCAGGGGCGCGGTCTGGCTCGGGGGTACCACGTCCCGTGGCGCGACGCCGAACCCCTGGACGTCGCCTTCGTGCGCAGCGAGCGCCCAGCGGGCACGCTGATGGCGAGCGCGGCGGAGCTCGCGCACTACCTCCGCATGCTGCAGGGTGGCGGGCGCTTCGAGGGGCGCTCGCTCGTGTCGGCCGACTCGCTGCGCACGATGTGGACGCCGGTGGTGCCGGTCGACGGCTCCGGGCTCAGCTACGGGCTCGCCTGGTACCTCGACACGGTCGCCGGCATGCAGCTGGTGTGGCACCTCGGGAGCGTGCGCAACAGCGGCTCGCACTTCGTGCTCGTGCCCGAGGCCGACGTGGCGGTCGCCGTCGCCAGCAATGCCTCGCGCCCGTTCGATCCCCGGCGCGAGATAGCCGAGAGCATCGTCGTTGCCGCCCTGGTGTTCGGGGAGGCGCCCCTGGAGCCGCCGCAGAGCGTGGTGCTCACGGCTACGCCAACGACGGACGACCTGCTGCGCGCGCTGCCGGGCGTCTACGCGTCGGCTGCGGGCCCGGTGGTCGTGACCGAACGCGACGGCACGCTGGTCGGCAGCGTGGACGGCCACGCCTTCGAACTCGAGAGCGCCGGCGGGACGACGTTCCTCCTGCGCAGCGCGACCGAGCGCCTTGATGGGCTGGAGCTGGCGTTCCGGGCGGCGGACCCGGGTTCCGGCGATCCGCTCGCGGCCACCGACCGGCTCACGCTCATGGGGCTGTGGTTCGCGTTCCGGAGCGAGTGACGCGGGTGGTCGCCAACGTCAGGTAGGCGTGGCGCACGAGGCCCTAAGATGCCTCGATGGACGCTCGCGACGACCGGGACACGCTGTTGGCGGAAGGCCGCGATGGCTACGAGCGCCGCTCGTGGAGGGTGGCCGCCGAGTCGTTGGTCGCCGCCGACGCGCGCGGGGCGCTGGGGTCCGCCGACCTGGAGCGGCTCGCGGTCGCTGCGTACATGGCTGGACGCGGCGACGCCAGCGTCGACGCCATGGCCCGGGCGTTCGAGCGGCACGTCGCGGAAGGAGCGGCCGCGCGGGCGACTCGCTGCGCGTTCTGGCTGGGCAACTGGTGGTCGGAGCGCGGTGAACGTGCGCACGCGAGCGGCTGGTTCGCTCGGGCAGCACGCGCCGTCTCGGATGCACCCCCCGAATGCGCGGAACGGGGGCTGCTCCTCGTTCCGGACGCGCTTCGGGCGGCGGGCGCCGGCGACTTCGCCGGCGGGTACGCCTGCTTCGAGGAGGCCGCGCGGATCGGTGAGCGCGCCGGGGACGACGACCTGGTCACGCTCGCGCGTCAAGGTCAGGGTCGCGCGCTTCTGTACCTGGGCGAGACGGCGAAGGGGGTGGCCCATCTCGACGAGGCGATGATCATGGTGACGCGCTCGCGGGTGTCGCCCATGATCGTGGGCATCGTCTACTGCAGCGTGCTCGACGCGTGCAGCCAGATCGGCGACGTGGCGAGGGCCCGCGAGTGGACGGCGGCGCTCGCCGCCTGGTGCGACACCCAGCCCGACCTGGTGCCGTTTCGCGGTCCCTGCATGGTCCATCGCGCCGAGGTGTTCCGGCTGGCGGGTTCGTGGCGCGAGGCGTTGGACGAATCGGAGCGCGCGTGTGGTTGGCTCGTCGGTCCTCCGCGCCGGCCGGGCGCCGGTGCCGCGATGGCGCAGCGTGGTGATCTGATGCGTCTGCATGGCCGCTTCGAGGAAGCCGAGGCCGCCTATCAGCTGGCGGCGGAGTCCGGCTGGAGTCCGCAGCCCGGTTGGGCGCTGCTGCACCTGGCGCAAGGCAGGGTCGACGCGGCCCGGCGCGCGCTCGACCACGATCTCGAGGCCGCCGGTGACCCGGTGAGGCGCGCGTTGCTGCTGGCTCCGGTCGTCGAGGCCACGCTCGCGTCGGGCGACGTCGCCGCCGCGCAGCTCGCGGCCGACGAGTTCGTCCGCTTGGCCGACCGTCTCGGTGATCCGGTGCGGCGGGCGTTCGCAGCGCATGCCAGCGGCGCGGTCGCGCTCGCTCGTGGGGACGCCGCCACCGCGCTCGCGGCGTCCCGTTCGGCCGCCCTGGTGTTGGGCGCGCACGAACTGCCGTTCGAGGCGGCTCTTGCGCGCGTGCTCGAGGCGCGCGCCCTGAGCGCGGGCGGCGACCCGGCGGCAGCGGCCGTCGCGCTGCGCTCGGCGCGCCGGGAGTTCGAGCGTCTGGGTGCGGCGCCGGCGGCCGCCGAGGTCGATGCGCTCGCCGTCGCGTTGGGCACCCCGCGGGAGAACGCTGCCGAGGCGCATGGCCTGACGCCCCGCGAGGCGCAAGTGCTGCGCGTCGTCGCTACCGGAGCCTCCAACAAGGACGTGGCGGCGTGCCTCGCGATCAGCGAACGGACGGTCGAGCGCCACCTGAGCAACGTGTTCGCGAAGCTCGGCTTCCGCTCCCGGACCGAGGCCGTCGCGTTCGCCTACCGCCACAGCTTCTGGTAGGCCCCCGCGCCTGCGTTCGGCTTTCCCTGCGTGGAACCACCCAGGTGCGGCCATGGGAGCTGCGTGGACGCCCGGATGCGGCCGCGGGCCCGCGGCCGCTACCGTCGCGCCACGCGGTGCCCATCCACCGCCGTTGGGAGCCGACCATGAGCACGATCCCCACCGAACACCCGGTAGCACCGAGCTCGTCCCTCGACCTCGAACGCGTCGACACGCTGGTGATCGGCGCCGGTCAAGCCGGCCTTGCCGTCGGGTACGAACTCGCGCGGCGCGGCGTCCGGTTCCTGATCGTCGACGCCTCTGAGCGCGTCGGCGACGCGTGGCGTCTACGCTGGTCGTCGCTGCGTCTCTTCTCCCCGGCTCGCTACGACGCACTACCGGGAATGCCGTTCCCGGCTTCCGCCCGTTCCTTCCCGACCAAGGACGCCATGGCCGACTACCTGGAGGCCTACGCCCGTCACTTCGACCTTCCGGTGCGGACCGGCGTGCGCATCGAACGCCTGACGCGCGAGGACGGGCGCTTCGTGGCGACGTCGCGCGGTCGCCGGATCGAGGCCGACCGAGTGGTGGTCGCGATGTCGGGGTACCAGGCCGCAAAGGTCCCGAGCTTCGGCGCCAACCTCGCCCCCGGGATCGTCCAGCTCCACTCGAAGGCGTACCGCGACCCGACGCAGCTCGCCGAGGGCGCCGTGCTGGTCGTCGGGGCGGGCAACTCGGGCGCCGAGATCGCACTCGAGCTCGCGGCGTCGCGCCCAACGTGGCTGGCGGGCGAGAGCACCGGCGAGCTCCCGTTCTCGATCGCGAGCGTTTGGGGCCGCTACGTGCTCGCGCCGCTGCTTCTGCGGTTCGTGTTCCACCGCGTGTTGACGGGCGCAACACCGATCGGCCGCGCCGCGCGGCCGTCGTTCGTGTCGCGCGGCGGACCGTGGATCCGCCTCAAGGCGCGCGACCTTGCGGCCGCGGGCGTGCGCCGGGTCCCGAGGATGACGGGCGTGCGCGGCGGCGCACCGCTCCTCGCCGACGGCGGCGTCCTCGAGGTGGCGAGCGTCGTCTGGTGCACGGGCTTCGACGCCAACCTGGGGTGGATCGACCTACCGGTCTTCGACGGATCGGGCCAGCCGCGCCACCGACGTGGCTTGGTGCGCGACGTGCCTGGCCTCGCCTTCGTCGGGCTGCCGTTCCTCCACGCCGCGTCGTCGGCCATGGTCCACGGTGTCGCGCGCGACGCCGTGCACGTGGTGCGCGCGCTGCACGGTCGCCCCGCAGCCGCTCACGGGAGCGCGGGGTCGCGGGCAGTTTCGACGCGAACGGCAGCGGCCGACCCCTGAGCTGGGCGGTCATCGCCCGGAGGTGCGGCCGCGGTGCGTCACGGCCGGCGGCGCCCCCCGCGGGTACGCTCGAAGTGTCCGCGCACGCGTCGACGACCGCATCGGCCGGTCGGCCGTGCGCCGCACCCATGGAGGTGCCCGATGTCCGACCTCGACGATCGCCCCAGACTGAACGTGCCCGACGAAGAGAACGTCCACGCGAAGGACGGCCGGTACCCCTCTGGCGAGGGCGTGTCGGAGACCCCCATTCATAGGAGCTACGAGGCCATCGCGCTGCACAACGACCTCGCTCGCCAGCTCGAGAACGTGCTCGCGGGCGCCCGCGCGTGGGCGCGCGCCGACGGCGAGCCCGAGTCCGAGGCGATCGCCGAAGCGCTCTCCGACATCTACGAGCGGGTGGGTACGCCGCCCCAGCCCTAGCGCACGGCGGACCGACGATGCCGGACCCGTGGCGCTCGATCGTCGCCACCGCGCTCGACCGTGTCGCGTGCGCATCGTGCCTTCTCGAGATCGGGCGTGGCACGACTCCAGCTGTCGTGCGGCCACGTACCATGGCTTCGTCTCGCCGTGGCGCGGGCCCTTAGCTCAGTTGGTCAGAGCAGGCGACTCATAATCGCTCGGTCGCGGGTTCGAGCCCCGCAGGGCCCACCAGCGCTTCAGGGATGCTGTCCAGGACGTGTTTCACCGATCACCTCGAGGGGATCCTTGGGGGCGCCTCGGCGAGTACCGGGAGCCTGGTAGTCGCCTGGTGTTGGGCTGACAACGGAAAGGGGTTCGCATGGCGCAAGCCGATCACTTGCTGGTCAGAGGCGTACGGCCGATCGGTCAGCCGGACGGATCGACCCTGCGCGGCTTCCGCTGGCGCATCTCGTGGGCGCGGACCTGGAGGTCGCGGAAGAAGTCGGTCTCCACGATCTCGGACACCTCTTGCGTGCGCTTGCCCTCGTCGATCTCGATTCGCAAAGCCTGCAACTGGCGCCGGAGCGTTCGTTCGCGCACGCCGATCTTCTCGGTCATGCCCTGGAAGACGTCGGCCAAGAGGCCGATCTCGTCGCGAAAGCGCTGCTGGCGCAGCGTGGAGAAGTCCTGCTCGTAATTGCCCTCGCCCACGCGCTCCGCTACCGCGGTGAGCCGCACGATCGGCCGGGTCAAGATCCGCGACAAGACCATGACGAGCAATAGCAGCCCGGCGTACGAGAGCAGGAACGCGTGCCCGGTGCGGCCGAGGAGGGCGTTCTGGACCTCGTCGACGTGTACCAGCTCGAAGTCGAGCCCCATCGCGCCGACCTTGAAGCCCGAGGCATCGACGACCGGTGCGTAGGCGGAGACCCAGCTCCCGTGCGTGTCCGTGTAGCCGACGCGCCGGAGCAGACGGCAGGTGGCGTAGCGCAGGTCGCCCCGGACGCCGGCGAGCGCCTGCCCCTCGATCGGCGCCCGTGCTGCTGCGCAGCGCCGATCGCGCGGGAGGTCGATCGTAAGCGCGTCGAGCCCGGCAGCTTGGGATTCGGCGTTGGCGTCCACCTCGAGGAAGCCGTACGCCTTGCTGGGATCGGTGAGGATCCACAGATCCGCCAACGCGATGATCTCGTTCGGCGCGCTGCCCGCTACGTAGGTGTAGGGCCAGGCCCTGGGCTCCACGCTCTGGATCGTCTGCAGCCAGCGGAGCTGCTCGGCGTAGGCGGGGTGGTCGGAGCGGCCGTTGCCGCTCGGTTCACCCTCCAAGAACAGGCGCTGCAGCGACGCCCCGTCGATGCCGGTCGCCGCCCCCTGGACCGTCGCCTCGAGGTCGGAGAGGATCCTCTCGATCGCCCGCTCGGTGGAGAAGACGTAGAACCAGTAAAAGGCACCGACGAAGAGGAGCGTGAAACCGAAGGTGAAGCCGATGACCAGCTTCGTTGCGAGGCTGAGTGTCGGGCGCGTGACCGGGGCGTGCGGCTCCAAGGGTCGCTCCTATCGTTGGGCTGACGCTCGTCGGGGACCCCCGCCAAACCCGCTTGCATCGCCATGTGCGACGCGCCACGCGGTCGACCGGGGGATGGCCCAGTATGCGACGGCAGCGACGATCGCACAGGCGCTGCTCACGATTGTAGGAAAAGTTACGCGCGCACCGTCGGCCCAACTCGCGCTCGCGTCGAAGTGGCGCACGGCGGGGAACGCCCGGCTCCGGCGACTCACAATCGCTTGGTCCCGGGTTCGAGCCCCGCAGGGTCCACCACCTTCCTCCGAATGCTGTGCTAGACGGTGTTCCTTCGATCTCCGGAATGGGACGCACGGTCTCCGATGCCGGTCTCGGGTTCCTGGTAGTCGCTCGGTACTGGGGTTGACCACGGAGAGGGGTGCGCGATGACGCACACAGGTTCGCTCCGTAAGGTGTTCGAGGACTTCATCGCCGCCAAGCGGTACCAGGGGGTGAGCCCCGCCACGGTGTCCTTCTACCGGCGGAACTGGAACCACTTCATTCGGGACACCGGGGTGGCGACGATCGACGCGCTGACGCCCACCGTGATCCGCGACTGGCTCCTCGACCACCCGGACGTGACCCCGACCACCTTGGCCACCTACGACCGGGGCCTCCGGGTCACGTTGAACTGGTTCGAGAAGCGGGGCTATCTGGTGGAGAGCCCCATGAAGCGACTTCCGAAGCGTCGCACGCCTCGGACGCTCGTCGACACGTTCTCGCGTGGAGACGTTCAGGCGATCCTCCGTAGGGCGAAGCAAGGGCGACACCCACGGCGGGACGTTGCTCTGGTAACGCTCCTCTTGGATACGGGGTTGCGGATCGGCGAGGTCACCAACTTGAGGCTGGATGACATCGACTGGGCCGAGGGCTACCTCCGTGCCACCGGGAAGTCCGGCCCCCGGTCGGTGCCCTTCGGGAGGCGTACGAAGGCCGCGATCAAGGTGTACGTCGACCGGGAGCGCCGCGCCACGAGCCCTCGGGTCCGGCATCTGTTCCTGACGCGGTCAGGGGTCCCGCTCACCGCAGATGGCGGGTCTCAGCAGGTCAGCAACATCGTCCGTGACGCCGGTGTGGAGGTCAGGAAGGCGGGTCCGCACACCTTCCGACACACGTTCTCCGTCGAGTTCATCCGCGAGGCCGACACGGACCTGCGCGCAGCTCATCGGCGCTTCGCCCCTGCTGACTCTTGGATCTGAGGCAGCGTCCCCGCGTCACCATCCCCGCGAACCATGGCGCACGAAGTGTCTCGACAGCCGTGCCGTTTGGCGGCGGGCACGCCGCAGGCTCCCGTGCCCGCCGCCGCTCACCCGAGCGTAACTGCTCAGTTGCTCATGATGGGAAGAAGAAGGCCTCGAGTTCCGCGCAGTTTGACCACGGAACGCCAGGGAACGGAGCCGCAGGAACGACGAAGTTGCCAGCCTTCTCTGCGAGGGCGGCGCCCGCCGTTCCGAAGTGGGCGTGGTCATGGTGCGAGTTCAGGCGGAGAGCCTGGCCGGCCGCGAGTTCCACGCACTGCTTAAAACCGGTCGGGGTCTCGCCGTCGAACTCCACACCCAGGACGAGGAGATGTGGATGCCTTGGCAGGTCTTCTTGCGCCAGCACCGTGCCAAGGATGGCGACGCATCCGATGATCGTGACGAACGCCGCGATGGCCAACTGCTTCGTCATGTCGACCCCCTCCAACTGGCTCCGGCTTGTCGCCGTGACCAGGACCTCCCGGATCACGCCGATCAGGGCACGAGCCGATGCGCCCAGATGCCGGGACTTTAGGACAAATGTCCCGAGGGGACAGGTGTCCCAGTTGGCTTCCAGGTGTGTTGGCCTCGGATGGATGCGTACCGGAGGTGGGCCCACGCGTTGGCCACCGGGTTGCCCGTGGAGGTGGGCCTAGGACCCGTCGTCGCGTCCGCCGGATCGTCTGGCACGTCACGAGAACCCGTTCGTCCGTGCGAACGCGCCCCACTGTCGTCGGACAGCAGCGTCGTAGGCCCGGGCAGCGTCCTCTGGGCCGTCGTAGATGCCCAGATGTCGCACACGTCCGTCGATCGACATCTGGGCGATCCACCGCCCGGTCGGCCTGTGGGAGTAAACGCCCCGGAACCCACTTCGCCTTGGCCGGCTTGCGCTATGCGCGCCGTTCTGGCTCGGCGTCGCGAGCCGAAGGTTGCTCCGCGTGTTGTTGAGGCGGTCACCGTCGACGTGGTCGACCAAGAGCCCACGGCCCGGTCGGAGTAGCTCCCGGTGCATGTAGACGATCGAGCGTCCTGAACTGGTCTCCGTACGGCGAAACGCGTAACCGTCGCTGTGGAGGCTCCACGTCCACTGACTCACGAGATGCTCGTCGGCACGATCCACGACGGCGTGGGCCGTGACTACTCGACCGGACGACAGGAGGGGAATGTGGACCGCCTCGACGTGGTGTGGGAGGGAGCTTGGGTCGCCGCCGAGCGTTGCAGGATCGAGCTTTGGCGGGGGGGTTGCATGGGTGCCGGTAGCCTTCATGGCCCACGTTCCGCACTTCGGTGAGTCGATTTGGGAGCATTTTCGGGGGTCGGTCGTCGCTTCAGGCGTCGGGTCTGTAGCGGGTTGCGGGGACGCCGAGCAGGTCGAGCACGTGCTCTTGCAGGTCGGTGAGTTCGGGTTCGTAGGCGTGCACGTCGACGTTGTCGTGGGTGATGACGCTTCGTTGGGTGAGGCTGTAGAGCCGGAAGATCTGTTCGGCGGTCGGCCGGCTGGTGGTGCGCTCTTCGGGGTAGAGCGGTAGTTCGGTGATGCCGCGCTCGCGCATGGCGCGGCGTAGTTCGCGTTCGATGAGCGCCTGGATGAGCAGGGCGAGGAAGTACAGGAAGAAGAGGCTTTCGATGCGGCCTTCGTTCTTGAGCATCACCGGTGCGATCTCGAGGACGTTCTTGGCCTGCTCGAAGCGCTTCTCGATCGCGGGCTGGCGCTTGTGCGCGTCGAGCACCTGCTCGGGCTCGAGGTCGCGGTCGTTGCTGAGCAGTGGGTACATGCCGTCGCTGGCGCGGGCGCTCGCGATGGCGGCGTCGTCGACCGCCCAGGAGAGGCGCCAGCCGCTCTTGGTTTCGCGCTTGTACTCGGTGTTCGGTCCTGGTCGGCCGCGTTTGGTCTGCTTGAACGCGTGCACCTCGGTCTTCTCGAGTTCGGCCTTGAGGTAGGGCGCGACCCGGTTGCCCGCCAGGATGGCGTCGATGCGGGCGTGGATCTCGTGCTTGGCGCGCAATCGTGGCTTCGGGCCGGCGAGCTTGCTGGCGAGTTCCTCGAGTTCCTGGCTCGCTCGCGCGATCCGTTCGCGGCGCCGGTGCTGCTGCTTCAGCGCGAGCAGGTTGCTCCACACCCAGGTGACGGGCCAGCCTTCGCTGGAGGGGAGTTTGGCGCGGTGCACCCACCAGCGGTCGCGGGCGCCGCCCTCGAGCTTCGGGTGCGGCTCGTCGCGCACCAACTGCCAGTCGGGCTGGTGATCGACGATCCAAGCGCGGAACTCGCGGTCCTCCAGCCGCGACCTGGGCATGACGGTCACGAAGCGGCCGCCGGCGCGATCGATGTGGTCCATCGCCTCCCGGCTGCAGAGCTTGCTGTCGGCGACGTACACGAAGTCGCTGCCGCCCGTCAGCTGCCGCAGCGCGTCCCAGGTCGCCTGGTGGGTGCCGCTGTCGCTTTGGTTGCCGTCGGCGCACCGGAACTGCACCGGCACCCCACCGTCGCTGCTGGTGGTGAGAATGAACAGCAGCTGCTTGAGATCCGGTCGGTGGTCCTTGCTGAAGCCGCGGGTGACGAACGGTGCGCGCTGCCCGCGGATGCTGCGGCCGCGAGCGTCGGCGTACTGCCCCGCGAACGCGATGGTGGTGCTGTCGTTGTGCAGTTCGTCGAGGGCGACGCCGAACTCGGTCGTGGCGGCGACCACGACGTCGGTCAAGAGGCCCGCGCGATCGCTATCAAAGAGGCGATCGAGCGCGCGGCCCACCGCGTCGTCACCGAAGTGTTGCGCCTCACGCGCGCTGAGCCCGAAGGCCGCGAGCGCGAAGGTCTCGACCACCTCCGCTTGCCGGTAGATCGGCTCGCGCTCGACCAACAGTGAGCGGAGCAGCACCCCCAGGCTCGTGGCGTACGCGATCTTCACGCGCGCGTCGCCGCTCGGTACAAAGCGCTCGAGTCGTTCGCTCAGCTGCAGGCGCTCCAGGAAGGCGTTGATCAGCGGCAAGGGGCCCAGGCGTTCGCTGCGCAAGCGCGTGCCGGTGAGGTCGGGAGCGTTCCCTTGACGTGAGGTCATCTGGCATATAGCCTAATGCCAGTTATGGTCTCGCGTCAAGCTTCAGTCCGAACCAAACCCACGCCCAACCGGGCGCGCTTGCGCGCGCGCAGCAGCGCGATCCGCAAACAACTCGCCGCCCTCGACTTCGTCGCCTCCGGCACCCTGCACCACCGCACGAAGGTGTGCGGCAAGCCGACCTGCAAGTGCGCCACCGATCCTGCCGCCCGGCACGGGCCGTACTTCGAGTGGGGCCGCATGCGCGGCGGCAAGCTGGTGCAGAGCACCGTCACGCCCGCCCAGGCAAAGCTCCTCGAGCGCGCCATCACCAACCACCAGCGCGCCAAGGCCCTCCTGGCCGAATGGGAACACCTCACCGAGGCCGAGATCCTCAAGCAAGAAGCCGACAGCGACGACTGAACGACCGCAAAGGCCACAGCCGCAAATTCACGACATATCGATCAGCCGAAGTGCGGAACGTGGGTCAAGAAGTACGGGGCGGAGCCGATCACGGCGACGGCCGACGGCGGCAGCCCTCCGCAAGGCGCGGCAACCACGCTGCAGAGCGGCGACGGAGCACGCCGGCATGACGGTACGCCGGTAGGCGAGATCACTTCGGGTTCGAGGGGTACGGATGCGGCCGGTGCCCTCGAACCAGAACCAGCGGGAGCAAAGACCGTGGTCTGCATGACGTGGAACCTCAATCGCCGTAGCCACCCGAATCACTCGGGGGTGCTCCGGTCGGCCAAAGCCGACATCGTGGCACTCCAGGAGGTCGCCCCCAAGCATCAGGCAGCGCTGGCACGGGGCCTCGAAGACCAGGGGTTGGTCCACCTCTTCGCCGACCAGACCGCGGCACGATCGTTCCCCTTCGCTTCGATGATCGCTTCGCGGTGGCCGATCCGGGACGCAGCACCCGAAGGGCTCGACGTCCCGTTCCCCGAGCGCGTTCAGGTTGCGATCGTGACCACCCCGTCCGGTGACGTCGAGGTGCTCAACGTGCACGTGCCGGCCGCCACCTCGAGCG
>JAGXHO010000086.1 GCA_024636105.1 Trueperaceae bacterium
GAGATGTGTATAAGAGACAGAGACCTGTTCGACGACGATGGTGCCGGTGAGCAACCCGCCCAGCTCGAGCGCCAGGAGCGGCAGCAGGCCGGGGAGGGCGTTGGCGGCGACGTGGCGGGTCAAGCCGCGGGCGGCGACGCCCTTCGATCTCGCGGTGCGCACGTAGTCCGCGTTGAGCTCTTCGAGCAGGCGTGCGCGGGTGAGGCGCGCGAGCTGCGCCGCGCGCGGGATCGCCAGCGTCACCGCCGGGAGGACGAGGTGCCAGAGGCGTACGCCGAGGTCGCCGGCGACGGGGTAGCCGATGACCGGGAAGGCGCCGATCTGGACCGCGAAGATCAGGATGAGCAGGAAGCCGAACCAGAACTCGGGCAGCGACAGCCCGAAGGTGGTGAAGGCGAGGACGAAGGCGTCGGCCCGGCCTCCGGGGCGGCGTCCGGCCAGGAGGCCGAAGCCGACCCCGGCGACGACGGAGAGCGCGAACGCGAAACCGGCGAGCGCCACGGTGACCGGCACGCGGTCGCCGATCACCTGCAGCACCGACCGCCGCTCGCGGATCGAGTCGCCGAGGTCGCCGCGCAGCACGTCGCCCCACCAGGCGCCGAACTGCACGGGGAGCGGGCGGTCGAGCCCCAGTTGGCGGCGCAGCTCGTCGACCTGGGTCGACGTGGCGTCGACGCCACCGAGGATTGCCGCCGCGTCGCCCGGAAGGGCGCGCATCGCGACGAACACGAGCGAGAGCACCACCACCAGGGTGGCCAGGAGGCTGAGGAACTGGACGATCAGGGCGCGGGCCACGGTGCTCGCAGACTACGGCCCCCCGGCGTCCGTCGAGACGTCGGGGGGCGATACGCCGACGGTCAGCGCGCGGTCACGGAGCGGAAGTCGTAGGTGTCGAGCAGCGGCGTCACCCAGAAGCCCTCGACGGCGGCGACGCGCGCGTGCGTCGAGAGCGCGGTGCCGAGGAACACGAACGGCGCCTCGTCGTGGATGCGCGTGAGCGCCTGCGCGTAGAGCGACGCCCGGGTGGTGGCCTCGGTGGTCACCGCGGCGCGGTCGATCCAGCCGGCGACCTCCTCGTTGGCGTACCCGGAGTACGTGCGGTCGGCGTACCCGTAGCCGTTGAGCCGGCCGGTCGGGTCGAGCTTGCCGGTGTGGCCGATCACGGTCATGTCGTAGTCGCGATCGCCGCCGTACACCTCGCCCAACCAGACACCCCACTCGACGATCCGGATCTGGGCGTCGACGCCGACGTCGGCGAGCATGTCCTGGATGATCTGCCCGGCGGTGACGTGGACCTCGTAGGGCTGCGGCAGCGCCAGGTCGATCGTCCAGCCGTCGGGCACGCCGGCGGCGCGCAGCAGCGCGCGCGCCTGCTCGGGGTCGTAGCCGTAGGGCTGCAGGAAGTCGGGGAGCCACGGGCTGCCGGCCTCCATGAAGGTCGTCCCTTCGATGCCGCCGCCGTAGGCGACCTCGAGGATCAGGGCCGAGTCGATGGCCAGGTTGAGCGCGCGGCGGACGCGGGCGTCGGCGAGGTAGGGGCGCCGGTTGTTGAGGGTGGCGACCAGGACGGTGCCCGACGGGCCCTGCTCGAGCTGGAGGGCGGCGTCCGCGCGCACGACATCGAAGTCCGCCGGCGAGATCCCGAGCGCCAGGTCGAACTCGCCGGTGCGCAAGCCCTGGAGCTGCACCGCGCTGTCGTGGACGAAGCGGAGCGTCACGCCGTCGACCGCGGGCGCGCCCTGGAAGTAGTCGACGTTCGTGGTGAGCTCGAGGAAGGCGTCGCGCACCCACTGCGTGAAGACGAAGGGACCCGTCCCCACCGGCTCGTTGCCGAAGTCGTGGCCGCTCGCGAGCTTCTCGGAGGGCAGGATGGCGCTCCAGCCGGAGGCGAGCGTGGCGAGCAGCGCCGGCGCCGGGGCGGAGAGGGTGAGCACGACCGTGCGGTCGTCGGGGGTGGCGACGTCGGCGATCATCGTGTACTCGTCGCGCTTGGGCGAGCCCTCGAGGGCGAGGCGCGCGAGCGAGGCGGCCACGTCGGCGGCGTCGAAGGTGGTGCCGTCGTGGAAGCGCACGCCCTCGCGCAGGGTGAAGGTCCAGGTGAGGCCGTCGAGGGAGGTCGTGTACGACTCGGCCAGCGACGGCACGATCGCGCCGTCGCGGGCGACCTCGACGAGCGTGTCGTAGATCGACTTCGCCGACTGGAAGGCCGACGTGGCCGACGTGACGTGCGGGTCGAGGGTGTCGGGCTGAGCGGTGGTCGCGACCGTGATGGTGCGCGCGGCGGCAGCGCCGACGAGCAGCAGGGTGAGGAGCAGGACGAGGGTTCTACGCATGCGCTTCCTCCGTGGGGGTGGCGAGCCGCTCGATGGCGACCGCCCGAGGGCCGAGGGCGTGGACGAGGACGGCGCCGAGGGCGACGGGGCCGTTGGCGACGCGCGAGGGGGCGGCGAGGGGGAGGCGATCGCGGTAGGCGGCGACGAAGACGTCGGGATCGTAGCCCTGCATGCTGTCGGCCGGTCCGTCATGCCGACGTCGGTGACGTAGCCGGTGCCGCCGGGGAGGAGTCGGGCGTCGGACGTGGGGACGTGCGTGTGCGTGCCGAGCACCGCGACCGCGCGGCTGGCGACCGCGTAGCCGAACACCGCCTTCTCGGTGGCGCCGTCGCCGTGGAAGTCGACGAGGACCGCGTCGACGGCGTCGCCCCACCCCTGCACGACGGCCTCGAAGGCGTCGTACGGGTGGTCGGCGGCGGGAAGCGCGGAGCGGCTGGTCAGGTTCAGCACACCGTAGCGCACCCCGCCGCGCTCGACGACGCAGGCTCCCGTCCCTGGCGCGCGGGTGCCGTAGTTGTGTGGCCGCAGCACCCGCGGAAGCGCCAAGGTGGCCGCGGCCTCGGGGCCGTCCCACGAGTGATTGCCGCCGGTGAGGACGTCGGCGCCGGCGCTGAACAGGCGCTCGGCCGAACGGGGCGTCAGCCCGAGGCCGGTCGCGGGGCGTGGACCGGTCACGTCGGCGTTCTCGCCGTTCACCACCACGAGCGTGGGGCGGTGGGTGGCGATCAGTGCAGGCAGGTGGCGTTCGAGGTAGGTCACCCCGAGGTCGCCAACGACGTCGCCCACGAAGAGGATGCGGTGCTCGTGCATGTCCGTCCAGGCTACGCGGTCGAGCGCGAACCCGCGTCGTGTGGATTGCGCGCGGCGGCGACCAACCGAGGCCTCGCCGCGCACGGCGACCCGCAGGGTACGGAGGCGGGGTCAGGGGGAGGTCATGCGGCGGTCGGCGCTCGTCGTTGCGCGCGAAAGCGCGTCGATCGATGCACTCGAGGTCCGTGCGGGACGCGAACGGATGCTGCGTAAGGAAACCGTGAGAGGGCGCTTCCTACATTGCGGCATGCCGAAGGGATTGCGCGCGGTCGTCGTAGTGCTCGCTTGGTCGGGGGTCGGGTTCGGTTCCCTCCACGCCGACGCGGTCCTGGGCGCCTACACGGCCGTGCCGACCGCGATCGCCGTCGCCGTCACCGGCGGCGTGCTCGGGCTCCTGGGCGGGGTGCTCGCAGCGCTGGCGGCCGGTGCGTTCGGGCTCGTCCAGGCCGTCGAGTCCGGTGCCGGGCTGGCCGGGTACCGGACCGCCATCGCCGAAGGCGCGCTGCTCGCTCCCGCGGCGCTCCTGGCCGTGGGCATCGCGGCGGGCGCCTGGCGTCGCCTGCTGCGCCAGCTGCGCGTGCACCGCGCCGCGTCCGACCGTGCCAAGTTCGACGTGCTCACCGGGCTGCTGAACCGCGACGCCTTCGAGCGCCACCTCGAGCTTTGGACGCAGGACGCCGCACCGACGCGCAACTCCGCGTTCGCGGTGCTGTTCGTCGACCTCGACCGCTTCAAGTTCGTGAACGACACCTTCGGTCACGCCACCGGCGACCGGTTGCTGGTCGCCATCGCCGATGTGCTGCGCGAGAACGTCCGCGAGAACGACCTGGTTGCCCGCTTGGGCGGCGACGAGTTCGTGATCGCGCTGGGCGGCGTGAGGGACGCGGCCGCGGCCGGCGTGGTGGCGGGCAAGCTCTGCAAGCGCCTCAGCACGCCGTTCGAGATCGACGGCAAGTCGCTCAACGTGTCGGCTTCGGTCGGCATCGCGCTGTACCCGCGCGACGGCCACGACGTGCCGACCCTCACGAAGAGCGCCGACACCGCGATGTACGCGGTCAAGACCGGCGGCAAGAACAGCTTCACCTTCACCGACCACGCTATGCGCGATCGTCAAACGCGCCGCCTCGACCTCGAGCGGCAGCTTCGCTGCGCGTTGCAAGACCAAGAGCTCGAGGTCGTCTACCAGCCGCAGTTCGAGCTCGCGAGCGGGCGCCTGGTCGGGTTCGAGGCGCTCGTGCGTTGGGACAACCGCGAGCTGGGCGCGGTGTCGCCGAGCGAGTTCATCCCCATCGCCGAAGAGGCGGGCATGATCGTGCCGCTCGGCCACTGGGTCATGCGCGAGGCGTGCCACCAGATGCGTCAGTGGAGCGCGTTCGGCGTTCCCGGGCTGTCGATGGCGATCAACGTCTCGACGCTGCAGTTTCGCCAGCCCGGCTTCCTTCGGCAGGTGGACGAGGCGATCCGCGACGCGCGGGTGGGCCCCGAGGCCATCGAGCTCGAGGTGACCGAGAGCGTCCTGATCGACGAGTTCGAGCTCGCGGTCGCGACGCTGCGGCGGCTCGACCGCATGGGCGTGCGCACCGCGCTCGACGACTTCGGCACCGGCTACTCGTCGCTCGCGTACCTGCAGCGGCTGCCGATCCGCTCGCTCAAGATCGACCGCAGCTTCGTCGCGGGCCTGGTGCTCGGGCCCACCGGCGTCGCCGGAAGCGTGGTCCCGATCGTCGACGCGATCACCGCGATGGGGCGCACGCTCGGCAAGACGGTGGTGGCCGAGGGCGTCGAGACCGACGCGCAGGCGCGCTACCTTCACCGCATCGGCGTCCACCGGGCGCAGGGCTACCACTTCGCCAAGCCGATGACGGTGGCGCAGGCCGAACGCCTCCTGCGCCGAGAGGCCACGGCGGCCGTGCGTCCCGAGCCGCTGGCGCCCGTGGCCGGCGATCCGCGCGCGAGCGGTACGTGGATCGGGCCGGAACCGCGCGCCAACGCGATCGCGCCCGAAGCGGTCGTTCTCTTGACGGACTGAACGGCCGCCTCGGCTAGACTAGGGCGCCGCGGGCGCCCTCCTGGCCACGGCTTCCGGAGGTCCCGATGCCCGACGCCCCGTCCAGCTCCCCCACCCCCCGCGCGCAGATCGGCCTCGTCGGCCTCGCCGTGATGGGCCAGAACCTGGTGCTCAACCTGCTCGACCACGGCGCGACCGTCGCGGTCTACAACCGCACGCGCGACGTCACCGACGCGTTCCTAGCGCGAGGCGGGGCGGACGCGGCGGCGCGCGGCGCGCTGGTCGGCACCGCTTCGCTCGCGGAGCTGGTGGCCGTGCTCGAGCGGCCCCGGCGGGTGATGCTCATGGTGCGCGCAGGCGCGCCCGTCGACGCCGTCCTCCACGACCTGATCCCGCTCCTCGAGGCGGGCGACGTGGTGATCGACGGCGGCAACTCGCACGCGGACGACACGGTGCGCCGCGGCGAGCGGCTCGCAGCGGACGGCATCCACTACCTGGGCACCGGGGTCTCGGGCGGCGAGGAGGGCGCTCGGCACGGCCCGTCGATCATGCCCGGGGGGCCCAAGGAGGCGTACGCGCTGGTGCGCCCGCTCTTCGAAGCGATCGCCGCGAAGGTCGACGGCGTCCCGTGCGTCGCCTGGATGGGCGAACAGGGCTCGGGGCACTACGTGAAGATGGTGCACAACGGCATCGAGTACGGCGACATGCAGCTGATCGCCGAGGCCTACGCGCTCATGCGCGACGCGTTGCGGATGGACGCACCCGCGATGCACGCGACCTTCACCCACTGGAACGAGGGCGTGCTCGACAGCTACCTGATCGAGATCACGCGCGACATCCTCGGCACCTACGACGACCAGGGGCAGCTGGTGCTCGACCTCGTCCTCGACCGCGCCGGGCAGAAGGGCACCGGCCGCTGGACCGCGGTCGGCGCGCTCGAGCAGGGCGAGCCGCTCTCGCTCATCACCCAGGCCGTGTTCGCCCGCTCGCTGTCGGCGCTCAAGGACCTGCGCGAGCGCGCGGCCGCCCTGCTGCCTGCGGGCGCCGAGCCGGTCGACGTCGACCGCGGCGCCTTCCTCGCCGACCTGGAACAGGCGCTTTACGCGTCGAAGATCGTCAGCTACGCGCAGGGGTACGGCCTGCTGCGCGGCGCGGCGCAGGAGCGCGGTTGGTCGATCGACCTCGCGGCGACGGCGCGCATCTGGCGCGGCGGTTGCATCATCCGCAGCCGCTTCCTGAAC
>JAGXHO010000087.1 GCA_024636105.1 Trueperaceae bacterium
GGGCGACGCACAGCCACACGCGCCAAGCGCTCGAGGTCGGCATCGACGTCGCCGACCTCCGCCACGTGGCCTTCCTCGCCGCGACCACGGCGGGCTTCCCGGTCACGATGCGGGCGCTGTCGTGGATCCACGACGTCGCCGACGACGACTGATCGGAGGGAACGTCGGGGTCAGAACTTGCCCCCCGTCCGGAACCCTCCCTTGCCGCCGACCGAGCCACCGGTCCGGAAGCCGCCCCCACCCACGCTGCCGCCGGGCTTGAAGCCGCCGCCGGAGGGCTTGAAGCCGCCGCCACCCGCGCGGCCGGTGCCGCCGAAGCCGCCGCGTGGGAGCGACCCGCCGCCGCCCCACGGCGTGCCGCGGCCGAACCCGCCCGACCCGAACGTCGGGTCGCTGCGCGGCGGCGTGTACCGGCGCTGCTGCTCCAGGATCCGCCAGAGCGCGTCGCGCGTCACGGCGCCGTTCAGCAGCTGGATGAGCAGGGCGCCGATGAGGGTCGGATCGGCGAAGCTGGTGCCCGGGCGATCGAAGCCTTTGCCCGTGAAACGCCGCTGGAGCTCCTCGAGGTCGGTGGCGCGCGCTCGGTCGCGGGCGGCCACCTCCTTGAGCTCGCGCGCGGCGGACGCCGCCGCGTCCCGCTCCCGCTCCAGGTCGAGCAGCCGCGCGACGATCGCGTCGTCCTCCGGCATCGGGGTGGCCATAGCCGCCCGCCGCAGGGCCTGCAGGTCCTCGCGACCGAACTCCGATGCGAGGAACGCGACGGCCTTCTGGGTGTGCGGGTCGTCGCCCGCCACGAGCGCCTCGTACGCTTCGAGCGCCGCACGACGCTCGGTCGCCGCCCCTTCGATCCGAGCGTCGATCTCGACCAACCGCGCCTCGGCTCGAGCGCGCGCCTCGTCCAGGGCAGGGATGCCATCGGCGGCCCGCGCCTCCTCTTCGAGGCGGCGCAGCTCGACGAGCGCGGCGTCGGCCTCGGCGCCGACCCGTTCGGCGTGCGCCCGCAGCTGGACCGGAAGGTCCAGGAGGCGAGCGTAGTTGGGTCGCGCGTCGGCGTAGCGCACCAGCCGGGCCACCTTGCCGTCGAGCCAGCGCGCCAACCGGCCAGCACGGTAGGCCGGCGTGCCGTAGCCGCGCTTCCACAGGTAGGTGAACAAGGGGTCGTCGCGGTACGCACGCCCCTTGGCGTCGAGCTCCGCTTCGGCCGAGGTCGCCTTCTCGTCGGCGTGGACCGCGACGCGCTCCGCATCCCGCACCGCATCGCGTTGCGCGATGAACGCGGGATCGGCGGCGAGCCGCGCCTGCGTCGCGGCCTCGGCCGCGTCGAGGGCTTCGGCAGCCGACTCGAGGGCGTCCTCCGCTGCCGTTCGCTCGGACGCCAGCTCCGCCGCGGCCGCAGCGGCGGCCGCCAGGCCCGCCTGGAGGGCCGTCGCCTCCGCATCGCGGCGATCGAGCAGCGCCCGCGCTTGCGTCTCGGCATCGACGAGGCGCGCGACCAGTCCCGCGGGCGCCGCCAGCTGCGCCACCCGCCAACGCGCCAGCGCTTGGAGCTGGCCCGCACGGTCGCCGTCGAGCTTCACGAGCCGCGCCTGCGCCTCGCCCATACGGGCGTCGAGCTCCGCCGTGCGCGCTTGCGCCTCCGCGAGCGATCGCTGGACCAAGCCGAGCACTTGACGTCCGCTGCTCATGCGCGTCCCCTCACCACGACGTGATCGCTCCACCCGTGGTCGCGAAGCGGTAGTCGGGCTCGAGCTCGCCCGCGCGCTTCTCGCCGAACACGTAGTCCTGCACGATCCCGTCGTCCTGCTTGTCGGCGACCACGCGCTCGAACGTCGCCTCGTCGACCCTCAGGCCCCAGCGCCGGACGACGCTCGTCGCGCCGGTCTCCTCGCTCCGGATCGGCCGCGCGAGCACCCGCCCATCCGGATCGACGGCTTCGACGATCAGGTAGTAGTTGCGCGCCGACTCGTTCGCATCGGGGATGCGCCACACGCCCGTCGTCTCGTTCGGTCGCGCGACGATCTCGATCCGGTACGCGGCCTCGAGCTCGGCGACCAACGCTTCGAGGTCGGCGAGCGCCGTGCGGGCCGTCGGCAGATCGCGCGCCGCTACCGCAGCGCGGGCGGTCGCGCCGAGGACCTCCGCCTGAACGACCGCGGCGTCGATCTCGGCGACCTCGACCACGCGTGCCTGCGCGCGCGCGAGGTCGGCGACGAGTGCGTCGCGTGGGGCGACCACCGCGGCGCGGTACGCCACCACCACCACCAGAGCGACCGCCAGCAGCGCGAGCAGGGCACGACCGTACGCGCCCCGACGCACGTACACGCGCGCCCACCGCACCGCCCACGAGTCCGCAGGCGGCGCGTAGGTGAAGCGCCCTTCGCGCAGCGCCGCGACCCCCTCGTTCAGGATCCGATCGGGCACCTCGATCCCCTGCGCGGCGTAGAGGCGACGCAGGCGGTCGAGCAGGTCGGCCTCGCGGTCGCCGTCGCCCAACTCGCGCGCGACCAGCGTGTCCTGATGGCGCAGCGTGTCGACGACGTCCATGGCGAGCATCACGTCGTCGAGCGGCGCGGCGCGCGACGGCTCGAACGCGGTCGTCGTCACCGAGGGCCCCTCAACGCAGGCCCCTCAACCCTCGGCGCGCTGGGCGAGGCGCGCCAAGCGCTGCTTGCCGTCCTCGACCGCCACGCGGATCTCTTCGGCGTTGGTCGTGCTGAGCGCGCGCATCTCGCTCACGATCTCGCGCGACCGCGCCTGGAAGTCGACGACCGAATCGACGAGCCGCTTGACGGCTTCGGCACGGATGGTCGGTCCGTAGCCCGCCCGCACCGCCTCTTCCTGCACCTTGCCGCCCATGTCCGCCAGGGTCTCGAGCGAGCGGCTCACGCCCTCCTTCATCGCTTCGAGCGTCTGCGTCGCCTCGTGCAGCCCCGAGAGCCCGGTGAACGACGCGGTCAGCGCGGTCAACACGGTCTCGTTGGTGCCGAAGAACGACACCGCCTGCGAACGCACCCGCTCCTTGGCCGTGTGGGTCTGCATCAGGCGCGCCATGACGACCTCGGACGTGTTGTAGGCGATCGTGAGGTTCTCGGAGAGGTCCTTGGCCACCTGGAAGCGCCGGTCGGTGTCCTGCAGGGCGCGCACCCGCTCGTCGCGCGCCAACTCGCGCCGTGCCCGCTCGGCGGGATCGTCGCTCGGCGCGGCCTCGACGTGCGCCATGGCGGCGTCCAGTTCGCCCTTGGCGGCGTCGACCGCGCGCTGGGCGACCTGCAGCACCTCGAACGCCATGACCTCGCCCTGCTTGAGCGCCCCGCGGAAGTCCTGGTACGACTCCAAGATCAGGTTCTCGCGCTCGATCTGGTCCTGCGCCGAGGCGGTCACGTCGAGGTAGGTGCGCTTGATGGTGTCGAAGCGGTCGGCGATGTCGCCGCGGGTGACCTTCATCCATACGTTCGCGAGGCGCTCGAAGGTCGAGACCTTGCCGTCCTCGACCTGGTCGACCATCGCCTTGGCGTCGTCGCGGATGCTGTCGAAGGCGTTCGCGATCTGTTCGTAGCGGGTGCCGATCTCCATGGCCTGGACCTGCTCGCGCACCACGTCGTTGAAGAGCGACGCCTGAGCGAGGGTGCGCGTGATCGCGACGACGCGGTCGGGGTCGAGGTCGTGGATCTGCTGCAGCAGCGCGACGATCGGCGCCTCGTGGGTGGCCGGGGCGGACGGGATCAGGTTCAGGTCGCGCAACCGCGCCATCGCGCGATCGAGGTAGACGAGCGGTCCGGAGGGTGGGGTCGGCGTGGTCATCGTTGCTCCTTCGGGGCGCGCTCCGTGCGGGTCCGCCGCACGCCGCTGCCAACGCCCCCCATCATCGGCCCACCGCTGCGCCCGCGCAAGGTCGGGCGACCACAGCGCGTCAGGGCAAACGGCCCCCCTTCAACCGTGGCCGCGGGTACAATGCATGCATCGACGTGAGGGATGCATGGAGGGCGCTGACGTGAGCCCTCGCGCCGTGGTGCAGTTCGACGCCGTGGGCGGCGTGCCGGCCGGAACCGCGGTGGACTCGAGAGGGGGCGAACGGCTGGCTCGCAGCGCCCGCCCCGGCGACGCGACGCGTCGCCGGTGTCCGAATCATCCCGAGGAGACCCCATGCACCCGTCGATCCGAACTTCCCGAACCTTCGCGCGGCGCGCGCTCCTTGCGCTCCTCGCCCTCACCCTCACCGGCGGCGCCGCGTTCGCGCAGCGCGTCGAGGTCGAGTTCTGGCACGGCTTCACCGGCGCCCTCGGCGAGACCCTCGAGGGGTACGTCGCCGACTTCAACGAGTCGCAGGATGAGTACCAGGTCAACCCGAGCTACAAGGGGACCTACAACGACACGATGGTGGCCGCCATTGCGGCGTTCCGCTCCGGCACCGCCCCCCACATCGTGCAGATGTTCGAGGTCGGCACCGCCACCATGATGAACTCGGGCGGGGCGATCATGCCCGTCCACCAGCTGTTCGCCGACACCGGCGTCGCGTTCGATCCCGAGCGCTACATCGCAGCCATCCGCGGCTACTACAGCAACGCCGAGGGCCAGATGATGTCGATGCCGTTCAACAGCTCGACGACGGTCATGTGGGTCAACAACGACGCGCTGATCGCCGCCGGCCTCGATCCAGCGACCACGTCGCTGAAGTACTGGCACGAGGTCCGGGACGTCGCCAAGCAGGTCGTCGATAGCGGCGCCGCCCCCTGCGGGCTCTCGTTCGCATGGCCGAGCTGGAGCCAGTTCGAGAACTTCAGCGCGATGCACGACGTCCCGCTGGCGACCGAGATGAACGGCATGGGCGGCCTCGGCGCCGAACTGCGGATCAACAGCGACCTCCACGTCGCGCACATCACCATGTTGGCCGAGATGATCGCCGAGGGCTCCGCGACCTACGGCGGCCGCGGCAACGCCGCGGACGCGCTGTTCCCGTCGGGCGAGTGCGCCATCGTGCAAGCTTCGTCCGGTCTGCTCGCGCGCGTCAACCGCGAAGCGACCTTCGCCTGGGCCGCGCACTTCCTGCCCGTCCACCAAGAGTTCGCGGCCGAGCCGCAGAACTCGATCATCGGCGGCGCCAGCCTCTGGGTGATGCAATCGCCCACCCGCACCGTCGAGGAGTACCGCGCGGTCGCCGAGTTCTTCAACTTCTTGGCGCAGCCCGATCGCGCCGAGCAGTGGCACCTCGACACCGGCTACCTGCCGATCGTCAACGGCGTCTTCGAGAAGCTCGAGGGCGAGGGCTACTACGCCGACCGGCCCGGTCTGGCGATCCCGTACCGCCAGCTGACCAACCGGCCGCCCACCGAGAACTCCCGCGGCCTGCAGCTCGGCAACATGCCCGAGATCCGCGACATCATCGAAGAAGAGATCGAGATGGTGTTCCAGGGCCAGAAGACGGCCCAAGTGGCGCTCGACAGCGCCGTGGAACGCGGCAACGTCGTGCTCCGCAACTTCGAGCGCTCCGTCCGCTAACCCGCTCGGCCAGGGGCGCCCGCTCGGGCGCCCCTGGCGCACCGCCACCCGGGTCGCGCCGGGGGCGGCCGCACCCAGGAAGGTTCCCATGCAGCGGCGCACCATCTTCCGCCACAAGTTCCTCCCCTACCTGCTCCTGGCGCCGCAGCTCGCCATCACGGTCGTCTTCTTCTTTTATCCGGCCGGTCAGGCCATCTATCAGTCGCTCCTGCTCGAGGACCCCTTCGGGCTGCGCACCACCTTCGTCTGGTTCGAGAACTACGCCCACATCCTCACCAGCCCGCTGTACCTCGAAGCGACGCGGGTCACGATCGTCTTCACGGTCGCCGTCACGCTCGGCGCCATGCTTCCGGCGCTCCTGCTCGCGGTGATGGCGGACCAGGTGATCCGCGGCGCCACCGGCTACCGCACGCTCATCATCTGGCCGTACGCCATCGCCCCGGCCGTCGCCGCCGTGCTGTGGCTGTTCATCTTCCACCCGAACATCGGTCAGATCGGCCAGGGGTTGCGCGCGCTCGGGATCCCCTGGGACTACCGCATCAACTCCGACCATGCGCTCTGGCTCGTCATCTTCATCTCCGCCTGGAAGCAGGTGAGCTACAACTTCCTGTTCTTCCTCGCTGGTCTGCAGTCGATCCCGAAGGGCATCATCGAGGCGGCCGCGATCGACGGTGCGACGCCAGCGCGTCGCTTCTGGACGGTCGTGTTCCCACTGCTCTCGCCGACCACCTTCTTCCTGCTGGTCGTCAACATCATCTACGCCTTCTTCGACACCTTCGGCGTCATCCACGCGATCACCCAGGGCGGGCCGGGTCGGGCGACCACGACCTTGATGTATCGCCTCTACCGCGACGGTTGGGTGAACCTCGACCTCGGCGGCTCGTCGGCGCAATCGGTGATCCTCATGACCGCGGTGATCCTGCTCACGGTCATCAAGTTCCGGTACATCGAACGGCGGGTGCACTACTGATGGCCATCCGGACGCACACCTGGATCCCGCACCTCGTGCTCCTGCTCGGCGTGGTCGTGTTCATCTTCCCGATCTACCTGGCCTTCGTCGGCTCGACCCACGACGCGGCCACCATCGCCCGCGGCGACCTCCCCCTGACCATCGGTCCGAACCTGATCGAGAACTACACCCAGGCGCTCACGAACAACACCGGCGAGCGCGTGCGCGCGACGCCGGCCCGGCGCTTCTGGTCGGTGGTGTTCCCGCTGCTCTCCCCGACCACGTTCTTCCTGCTCGTGGTCAACATCATCTATGCGTTCTTCGAGACCTTCGGCGTCATCCACGCGATCACGCAAGGGGGACCGGGGCGCGCGACCACGACCCTGATGTACCGGCTCTACCGCGATGGATGGGTGAACCTCGACCTCGGCGGCTCGTCGGCTCAATCGGTGATCCTCA
>JAGXHO010000088.1 GCA_024636105.1 Trueperaceae bacterium
ATTCAACTGGTTCTGGACGCTCGGTGAACGTGGCGCGGCCACCTCGTCGCAGCGCGAGGCGCGGGCGCGGAAGCTCGTGGCGACGCTCGCACCGCTCGACGCCGACGTGCTGGTGCTCGCCGAGGTGGAGAACGACGACGGGCACGCGCTCGACGAGTTGCTCGCGCGCGTGAACGACGCCCAGCGCGCGCTCGGCCGGGGGCCCGACGCGGCCTACGAGGCCGTCGAGGTCTCGGCTGCGGACCAGGGTCGCGACGCGATCCGCGTCGCCATCGCCTACCGGCCCGCGCGGCTGACGCTGGTGGGCGCCACCGCGGACCGCGACCGGATCCACGACCGACCGCCGCTCGCGGCCACCTTCGACACGGACGGCGGCGCACGCTTCACGGTCGTCGCCGTCCACCACACGTCCAAGGGGAGCTGCCCAGCGACCGGCGACGTCGACCGCGGCTCCGGCTGCTGGGACCTGCGCCGGGACGCGCAGACGAGCGCCGTGCTCGGCTTCGCCGCGCGCCTCGGCGAGCAGGTCGGCGACGCCGACGTCGTCGTCCTCGGCGACCTCAACGCGTACCGACACGAGGCGCCGACCCGGCGCTTGGCGGACGCTGGCTGGTCGCTGGCCGTCGACGCGATGCCCGCAGGGGACGCGTACTCGTACGTCTACTTCGGTCGCGCGGGCGCGCTGGACCACGCCGCCGCCTCACCGAGCGCGGCGCCTCGGGTCACCGGCGCCGCCTTCTGGCGCGTCAACGCCGACGAGCCGCCGGGGGCGGACGCGGACCGACCGAACCCGTTCCGGGCCTCGGACCACGACCCGCTGCTGCTGGCGTTCCGAGCCCAGCCCTAGTCCGCGCGCGCGAGCAGGCGGTCGATGCGATCGTCGTCGAGCCGGCGCGCGTCGCACGCCGCGGTGTCGAAGCACGCGGTCAGGTAGCGCCAGCGGCGCCCCTCGGAGCCCGGGACGTCGGCGCGCAGGAAGCCGAGCTCGGTCCCCGGCCCGGACCAATGGCACAGATCGCAGCACAGCGGCGGGAGCTTCCCGGGCGCCCGGGCGACCGGCGCGAGCCGCATCAGCACGTCGCCCGCGCGGTCGAAGACGGCGACCCCGCCCTCCTCGTCGCGCTCGAGCCGGTACGCGCTCGGGCGTGGGACCAACCGGTCGAGGGTGGCGGGAAAGAGCTCGAGCACGATGTCCCGACCGGTGTGGAGCTTCGGTGGATCGTCGCTCACGTGGCCGCCGGTCCGCCGGTGCTGCGCGCGCGGTCGATCGCGAAGAAGACCAGCGCGAGCACGCCCACGATGGCGGTGCCGACCACGACCGTCGCCCCCCACTGCGCGAGCACGATGCCGACGAAGGCCCACACGAGCACCGCCGCGTAGCCGACGTCGCCGAAGCGCTGGAGCATGCGGCCGCCCGCGAGCGTGGCCACCACGAGGGTGATCGCCGCCCAAACCTGGGCGGGGACGAACCCGCCGTCCCAGCCCGCGTCGTAGAGCGCGATGGTGTCGTTGGCGACGGTCGCGACGGTGATCCAGCCGAGGTAGACGGAGAAGGTGCCGCGGGCCCAGACGCGCTCGCCTCGGCCGATCGCCGCAGGCGCGTGTCGCCGCGTCGGGGCGCGCAGCCGCAGGTAGACGACGATCAGCGAGCCCAACAGGACGAGCATGGCGACCAAGCTCGCGCCGATCAGCAGGGTGTGCCAGAGCAGGATCCAGACGAGGTTGGCGACGTTGCCGAGCGATACCGGCACCACCAGGCCGCGCACCCGCGGGTTGTCCGCCTGCGCCGGCAGGCTCTGCCACACCGCGTACCCCGCGAGGCCGAGGTAGATGACGCCCCAGATCGCGAACACGTAGCCGGCGGGCGTGACGAGGACCGGGAACGAATCCGAGATCTCGCCCGTGCGTCGACCGGCGATGGGGAGGGCGTTCGCGAGCCCGTTCACGACGATCGTCGCGACCGTGGTGATCGGGACGAGCCAGCGAAGGTCCACCGCGCCTCAGGCCCTCGCGCGCACCGCGCGCAGGACTTGGACGGTCTCGATGGCGACCGCCGCAGCCTCGGCCCCTTTGTTGCCCAGCTTCCCACCAGCCCGGTCGAACGCCTGCTCGAGCGTGTCGGTGGTCAAGACGCCGAACACGACCGGCTTGCTGGCATCGAGCGCCGCCCGGGCGACGCCGCTCGCCACCATCGTGCAGACGTGGTCGTAGTGGCTGGTGGCGCCGCGGATCACGCACCCGAGCGCCACGACGGCGTCGACGTCGTCGCGGTCGGCCAGCGCCTGCGCGACGACGGGGATCTCGACGGCCCCGGCGACGCGCACGACCGTGAGGTCCTCGTCGCGGACGCCGTGGGCGCGCAGGGCGGCCAGCGCGCCGTCGACCAGGCGGTCGACGATCAAGTCGTTGAAGCGTGCGGCGACCAGGGCCACGCGCAGCCCAGCGCCATCGAGTCGGCCTTCGATCGGTTCCATGGCGGCATGATGCCACGCGCCGCGCCACGGCCGTGCCTCGTCCACGCCAAGCGAAGCGGCGCGCCCGTTCCTGGGCGCGCCGCGCTCGTACGTGCGGTCGGTCGATCGGTTCAGTCGGCCCCGTCCGCTTCGGGTGCGCCCTCGGGGCGGTCGAGGTTCTCGAAGGTCCGGTTGGTGCCGTACGAGTAGACGACCACGTCGCTCACCGACGTGGCCACGTCGTAGGCGAGGGCGCCGCCCTCGACCCGCGCGACGACCAGGTTCCACCCGGTGCGCAGCGCGAACTCCGCCGGGGTCGTGCGCAGGACCACGTCGCGGTCGACGTAGACCATGTTGAAGTAACCGAACGGGTCGGTCAGCTCGGGCGGCGCGCGGAAGAACCACTCGTCGAACAGCTCCTCGTACGCGCCGGAGTCGTTCTGGTCGTGGTACGGCTGCAGCCACGCGGTGGCGAAGCGGGCGCCCTCGCGGTCGACGACGAACTCGTTGCCGATCATGAAGGCGAGCGGGAACGAACCGCTGACGAGGGCGCTCAGGTCGCGCTCCTCCGGCACGAGCCCGGCGCTGTCGAGATCGAAGGTGCCGGCCACCATGCGCACGGAGCCGATCTCGCGGGCGCCTTCGCCCAGGTCGAGGAAGACGCCGAGCCGCATCTCGGGCGGCAGCTCGACGAGTTCGTCGATCTGGACGCCGGTGACGCGCACCTGCTGCTGCGCGAACGCGGCGCCGGCCAACAGGGCGGCAGTGGTCGCGAGGGCGAGAAGAAGACGGTGCATGCGGATCTCCAAGGTCAGGCGACGTTAGCACGGGGGCGTGGGGCGCCGATTCGGCGAACGTTCGCGTTGGGTTCATGAAGCGCTCGTCGCGGAGCGCGAGGGCGGCGGGCACCGACCCCGTTCCGCGGACGGACGGGCGGCCGCCGGAGCAGCCGGGCGTAGGCTACCGCACCGGCGCATGAGAGCCGGGAGCGGAGCGCGCCCGAGGGACGGCGGCGGTCAGGCCGGGTAGCCCTCCGGGTGCGCGCGGTACCAGGCCCAGGCGTCGCCGACGATGCGCTCCAGGTCGGGCCGGCGCGGCGTCCAGCCGAGGTCGCGGCGCGCGGCTGTGGCGTCGGCGACGAGCACCGGCGGGTCGCCGGCGCGTCGCGGGGCCTGGGTCGTGGCGACGTCGCGATCGGTGACGCGGCGCACCACGTCGACGACCTCACGCACCGAGTAGCCCTGCCCATTCCCGAGGTTGTACGCGCGCATGGCGCCCGGCGCCACGGACTCGAGCGCGGCGACGTGCGCATCGGCCAGGTCCTCGACGTGGACGTAATCACGGACCGCCGTGCCGTCGGGCGTCGGGTAGTCGTCGCCGTAGACGGCGACGTGGGGCCGGGTGCCGGCCGCGACCTGCAGCACGAGCGGGATCAGGTGGCTCTCGGGGCGGTGGTCCTCGCCGCGCGTCGCCGAGGCGCCGGCGGCGTTGAAGTAGCGCAGCGCGACCGCGCCGAAGCCGGCGGTGCGCGCAAGCCATTCCAAGGTCCGCTCGAGCTGCAGCTTGGTCTCGCCGTACACGCTCTCGGGGTGCAGCGACGCGGTCTCGGGGATGGGCACCGTCTCCGGGGTGCCGTAGAGCGCCGCCGTCGACGACACGACCACCTTGCGCACGCCGTGGCGCGCGGCGGTGCGCCACAGGCGGATCGCGCCGACGACGTTGTTGTCGAAGTAGTCGAGCGGCACCTCCATCGAGGCGCCGACGAGCGACGACGCCGCGAAGTGGACGATCGCCTCGACCCCGTGCTCCTCGAGCGCGAAGCCGACCAAGTCGGCATCGGCGACGTCGGCATGGACGAACGCGGCGCCCTCGGGCACCGCCTCGCGGTGGCCGGTGCGCAGGTCGTCGACGACGACCACCCGATGCCCGCGTTCGAGCAGCGCTTCGGTGCACACGGAGCCGACGTAGCCGGCGCCGCCCGTGACGAGTACGTTCATGGCGCGCCTCCTGCCGGGATGCTACCCCGCTCCCGTCGCGCGGCGGCGCGCGGCGGCGCGCGGCGCCGCAACGCCGCGCCGCCTTTTGGCACGGCGCACCTGACATACTTAGCTTCACGAACGGGAGGCACGCGCATGGCCACCAACCCACCCACCGACTCCACGTCCGGCCTCGGGGCCGGCCTCATCTGGTTCGACGGCGCCATGGTGCCCGAGGCCGAGGCGAAGGTATCGGTGCTCACGCACGCGATGCACTACGGCACGAGCGTGTTCGAGGGCATCCGCGCCTACGCGACCGACCGCGGAGCGGCGGTCTTCCGCCTGCGCGAGCACAGCCAGCGGCTGCTCGAATCGGCCAAGATCCTGGGGATGAAGCCCTCCTGGACGGTCGAGGTCATCGACCGTGCGATCGTCGACACCGTCAAGGCGAACGAACGCCCGAGCTGCTACATCCGCCCGCTGATCTGGTACGGCCCCGAGTCGCTCGGGATCAACCCCGCGCGCAACCACCTGCACTTCATGGTCGCGACGCTGCCTTGGGGCACGTACCTGGGCGACGAGGCCGTGCGCAAGGGGGCGCGCCTGATGACGTCCTCGTGGCGCCGCTCCTCGGGCGACATCATGCCCACCAAGTCGAAGGCCGGCGGGAACTACGTCAACTCGGTGCTGGCGAACAGCGAAGCGCGCGAGAACGGCTTCGACGAGGCGCTGCTGCTCGACAAAGAGGGTTACGTCGCCGAGGGCTCGGGCGAGAACATCTTCTTCCTCAAGGGCGGCACCCTCTACGCGATCGCCCACTCGGTGAACCTGCGCGGCATCACCCGCGACACCGTGCTGCAGCTCGCGAAGGACATGGGCACCCCGATCGAGACGACGATGGCCGTGCGCGACGAGCTCTACACCGCCGACGAGGTGTTCATGGTCGGCACCGCCGCCGAGGTCACCCCGATCGCTTCGATCGACCGCCGGCCGATCGGCGCCGGCGTCGCCGGCCCGTACTCGCTGGCGATGCGCGAGCGCTACCTCGCCGCCGCCGCCGGCAAGCTCCCCGAGTACCAGCGCTGGCTCACCTACGTCGCCGCCTGAGCGGACCAACCGACACGCGCGATCCCTGCCCGGTCGCGCCGGGCGGTCGGATGCGTCGGATCAGAAGGGTCGCGCCTCGACCACGCCATCGGTCAGGGCGACGGTCGCGTCGCCCGTCAGGGCGATGCTCCCGTCGACGCGGGCACCGATCCAGTACCGATCTGCGGCCACGGCCTCCGCCAGCACGGCTCCGTAACCACCATCGCCGGCCGCGATCGGGGTCGGTTCGCCTGCTCGCAGCGTGAACGGGTCGGCGATGGCGCGCGCGCCGGCGTCGAGGGACGCACACGCGCCTGCCGGCGCCGTCGTGCGAACGAAGAGGGCGACGTCGAGCGCGTCGCCGAGCGCCAGCCCCCCCGGGTCGAACGTCGCCGTGGCGCGGTAGGTGGCGGCGGCGAGCCGAACGGTGCTCCTGTCGGCGCCTTCGGCCCAGCAGACCGCGCCGGCGGTCGTCGCCGCGTCCAGGACGACGTCGGGCACCTGGCTGCGAAAGGTGATCCCGCCGCAGCCCACGATGCTGGCCACGGCCAGGAGCGCGGCGGCCACGCGCGCGCTACGCCACCGCTGCGTGGGCTCAATCATCGTCGATGCCACCCGCCGCCCGCTTGCGCAGCGCGTCGCGCCACCCGTCGGGCAGACCGGGCGACGCCGCGCCCTCGAGGAGCGCCGCGCGGTCGGCCTTCGCGGCGTACCGCACGGCGTTCAGGCGCGCCACCGACCAGGCGCCGGGGAGGCGCTCCTGCAGCGTCCCGGCGTCCCCCTCGGCCACGCGTCCGGGCTCGAGGACCCGCAGGTACCAGCCGGTCCAACCAGTGGCGCGCAGGTCGACGGTCAACCGCTTCTCGCCGGTGTACGCCGCGGGGATGAAGCAGGGCACGCGTGGCTGAGCGATCTGCACGACCGCGGTGCCGACGACGTGGATGTCGCCCACGTGCACAACGTCCTCGTCCACACCGTCGAGCAGCAGGTTCTCGCCGAACGCCGGGCGCTTCAGGTCGACGCCGAGCCGCGCGCGCCACGCCGCGTACCGGACCGACGGGTAGGCGCAGACGGCCTTGTCGGGCCCGCCGTGGTTCTTGGTGTCGGCGACGGTGTCGCCCTCGAACCCGAGCGGGTGAAGTTCGAGCGGGCCGGAGGCGCGCTCCTTGCCGATCGCGGACCGCACGGTGGACCCCGCGTGGGGCACGTCGCCGATGCGCCCGACCCGGAGTTCGTTGACGTGGAAGCTGGGCATGGGGCAGCCTAGCGCGGCCGTAGCATGCCGCGATGAGCACGCTCGCCCTGGGGCTGGTCCTCGCGTCCGCGCTGCTGCACGCGACGTGGAACCTGGCGGCCAAGCGCGCCGGCGGCGCCACGCGCGGACCGGCGTTCGTGTTCGCGTTCTCCACCGCGACGGCGGTGCTGTACGCCCCGCTCGCCCTGGTCCTTGGTGGCGCGCGCGTGGGGGAGGTCGATCCGCTTGGCTGGGCCTTCGTGCTCGGCAGCGCGGCGCTCCACGTCGGGTACTTCGTGGCGCTGCAGCGCGGGTACCGCGTCGGCGACCTCTCGATCGTCTACCCGATCGCGCGGGGCGTCGGGCCGGCGCTCGCGACGGTGGGCGCGGTCGCCCTGCTAGGCGAGCGGCCGAGCGCGCTGGCGCTGGTCGGAACGCTGCTGGTCGTCGGCTCTGCGGTCGCCCTGGCGACCGGGCGACCTGCGGCCGGCGCGCGGATCGGCCCGGGCGTGCGGTGGGGGCTGGTGACGGCCGCCTTCATCGCCTCCTACACGCTATGGGACGCCTTCGCCGTGGCCCGCGTGGGCGTGCCACCGCTGCTGTTCCTGTGGTGGTCGGAGCTGGCGCGGGCCGCGCTGCTCGCCCCCGCCGTGCTCGGTCGGCCGGAGGCCCTGCGCCACGTCCTGCGCCACCACCGCGGCGCCGTGGCGACGGTCGCGCTGCTGAGCCCGCTGGCGTACGGGCTGGTGCTCACCGCCTTCACGCTCGCGCCCGTGAGCCTCGTCGCGCCCACCCGCGAGGTGAGCGTGCTGATCGGGGCGCTGCTCGGGACCACGCTGCTCGGCGAGGGCGGCCGGCGCCGACGGCTGAGCGCGGCCGCCGCGATGGTCGTGGGGGTGGCGCTCCTGGCGCGCGGCTGAGTAAGGATCGCGTGCGGACCGCGTGACGGTTCCGAAAGCCACTCACGGCTACCTTCGTCCCATGAACGGACTCCTCGCGTCCCTCCGCTTCCCCTTCGCCCTCCGCGGGCCGTGGGCGGCGACCCCCACGGTCCCCGCGACCGCCGCTCCGGTCCGCGCGGTCGACGCGCCGGTCCGAGCCTCGGATCCGCTCCGGACGCTGGCTCGCCCGGAGGCCACGGCCCGCGCCCACGGCACGCTCGAGGCGCCGCCGCTCGCTCGCTCGACCATGGTCCTCGAACCCACCCCCCACGCGATCGCCCCGGCCCCGCTGCCGGCGCTGCCGGTCGAGCCGAGCGTCCGGGTCTCCGCCGCGCACCTCGTCGACCCGGTCGGCCTGCGCGTGGTCCCGTTCCGGCCATCCACCCGCTGGCCGCTTCGCCGTCCGATGCCGCGCATCTACGACCCGTTCCGCGGCTTCCCGCTGCGCTCCGTGCACCTGGCCGACCTGATGGACGGCCGCCCCAGCGACCGCTGAGCACGAGGCGCGTTACCCTTGCGGTATGCGCGCCGCCCCCGACCCCCGACCGCTCGACCTTCGCGCCGGCCGTCACGCCGCCGCCTGGTCCGCCCTCCGCGACCCGTTGGCGGCCGAGGTCGTCGCCCGCAGCGGCGTCGACCTCGTCGTCTTCGACCTGCAGCACGGCAACATCGACGAACCCGACCTGCTCGGCCTGCTGCAAGCGACGCAGCCGTTCGTACCGGCGTTGGTGCGGCTCCGGTCGGTGGACCCGGCGCAGGTCACGCGCGTGCTCGACCTCGGTGCCGACGGCGTCATCGTCCCGCTGATCGACGGACCGGACGACGCCCGGGCCGTCGTCGCGGCCGCCCTGTACCCCCCGGTCGGTCGCCGCTCCTACGGACCGATCCGCGCCGCGCTGCGCCACGGACCCGCGTACCGGGAACGGGTGGCGGCGCACGCGCTCGTGATCGCGATGATCGAGACGCGCGCCGGGCTCGAGTCGGTCGATGCGATCGCCGCGGTACCGGGGCTGGGCGGCCTGTTCGTCGGCCCCGCCGACCTCGGCCTCGCGATGGGGTGGGG
>JAGXHO010000089.1 GCA_024636105.1 Trueperaceae bacterium
GCGCGGGAACGACGCGGGCGAAGCCTTGGCGACCCTCGTCGCCACGTCCGCAGCGCGCGATGCGCTGGACGCGGCGCACGCGCTCGTCGCCGCCGGCGTCCACGGGGTGGCCCTGGCGCCCTACGACGCGCGCGGCCGGTTCCGTGGTGGAGCGCAGCGGCTGGCCGGCGCCCGCACCATCCTGCAGCGGTACGGCGACGTCGAGCTCACGCTCACGGCGACCGCCTTCTCGCAGCCGAACCCGGCCGCGGCCGGCGCGCTGTTCCGCGAGCTAGCGGCGTGGGCACCGGCGGCGCGGCATGCGCTCGACCTGTACGCCGGCAGCGGCGTCATCGGCATGCACCTGGCGCCGCGCGTCGATCGGGTCACGTGCCTGGAGATCGACCGGGGCGCCGTCGACCGCGGCCGCGCCGACGCCGCGCGCCTCGGTTTGACGAACGTCCACCACGTGCGCCTCGACGTCCGCGACGTGCAGGTGCCCGACGACGTCGACCTGATCGTGGTCGACCCGCCGCGGGCCGGCCTCGCGGCCGCCACCCGCGCGGCGATCGCCGGTTCCCGCGCGCGGACGGTGCTCTACGTCGCGTGCGACGTCGCGACGTGGGCGCGCGACGTGGCCGACCTGATCAAGGCGGGCTTCCGGCTCGACCGGCTGCGGCCGTACGACTTCCAGCCGCACACCCACCACCTCGAGCTCGCGTCGCGGTTGGTCCGCGGCGGGTCCGCCGGACGCTGACGACCGGGGCCGGGCGGTAAGCTGCCGGGCGTGTTGGCGAAGCGCATCATCCCCTGCCTGGACGTGCACGACGGGCGCACCACCCGCGGCCAACAGTTCGGCCGCGCCGAAGCGGGCGAGCTCGCCGACGTGGGCGATCCGGTCGAGCTGGCCGTCCGCTACGACGCCGAGGGCGCCGACGAGCTCGTTTTCTACGACATCACCGCCACCGCCCACGGGCGCGCGACCATGCGCGACGTGATCGCGCGGGTCGCCGACCGCTGCTTCATGCCGCTGACGGTGGGCGGCGGCGTACGCACGTTGGACGACGTCAAGGCGCTCTTCGACGCCGGCGCCGACAAGGTGTCGCTCAACTCGGGCGCGGTCGCCGACCCCGAGCTCATCCGAGCGGCCTCCGAGCATTACGGCGCCCAGGCGGTGGTGCTGTCGATCGACGCCAAGCGCCGCCCTGGAGGAGGCTGGGGCGTCTTCGTGGCTGGCGGACGTACGGACACCGGCATGGACCTGCTCGCCTGGGCCGAGCGTGGCGCGGCGCTCGGCGCCGGCGAGATCGTGCTCAACAGCATCGATGGCGACGGCATGAAGACCGGATACGACGTCGAGGGCACGCGTGCGGTGGCGCGCGCGGTGGACGTGCCGGTCGTCGCGTCGGGCGGTGCGGGCGACGCGGAGCACATGCGCGCCGTGCTCGTCGAGGGGGAGGCCGACGCGGCGCTCGCGGCCGGCATCTTCCACCGCCGCGAGTTGACCGTACCGGACGTCAAGCGCTTCCTGACGGCGGCCGGCGTCGCGGTGCGCCAAGCGTGAGCGGCGCGCGTCGCTACCGGCCCGAGACGCTGGCCGTGCATCTGGGCCTGGAGCCCGACGTCGAGACCGGCGCCGTCGTCCCGCCGCTCCACCTGGCGACCACCTTCGAGCGCGATGCGGACGGCACCTACCCGCGCGGCTTCGTGTACGCGCGCCCGGA
Organism: Trueperaceae bacterium; assembly: GCA_024636105.1. Next base: position 1,704 of record JAGXHO010000089.1, read on the forward strand.
CAACCCCAACCGCGCGCAGCTCGAGCGGGCGCTGGCCCTGCTGGAGGGGGGGCGCGAGGCAGCGGCCTTCGCCTCCGGATCGGCCGCCGCCGCCGCGGTGCTGCGCAGCGTCCCCGCCGGCGGCCATGCGATCGTGCCCGACGACCAGTACCACGGTCTGCGCACCCTCCTAGAGCGCGTGCTCGTTCCCGCGGGCCTGCAGGTGTCGGCGGTCGACATGAGCGATCTGGACGCCGTCGCCGCCGCCGTCCGCCCGAGCACGCGGCTCGTCTGGATCGAGACCCCCTCGAACCCGCTCCTCAAGATCACCGACCTGGCCGGCGTGGTCGCCATCGCCCGCGACGCGGAGGCGCGCCACGGCGCGCCGGTCGCCGTCGCGCTCGACGCGACGTGGACGCCGCCGCCCTGGCAACCGGCGTTCGAGCTCGGCGTCGACCTTGTCGTGCACGCCACCACCAAGTACCTCGCGGGCCACTCGGACGTGCTGGGGGGCGCCGTGGTCGCCGCGCCCGAGGCGCGCACCGTCGGAGACGTCTGGACGCGCGTGCGCGACGTGCAGCGCCTCGAGGGCGGCGTGCCGTCGCCGTTCGACGCCTGGCTGACGCTTCGTGGGCTGCGCACGCTCGCGGTGCGGCTCGCGGCGCAGGCAGACGGCGCGGCAGCGCTGGTGGCCTTCTTGGTCGCCCATCCGGCCGTCGCGCAGGTCTTGTACCCGGGCCTGCCCGGGCATCCGGGGCATGCGGTGGCGGCGCGGCAGATGGCGTCCTTCGGTGCGATGCTCTCGTTCCGCGTGCACGGGGGGGTCGACGCGGCGATGCGCGTCGCGGCCGGCGTCCGGTTGTTCACGCGCGCAACCAGCCTCGGTGGCGTCGAGAGCCTGATCGAGCATCGCGCCTCCATCGAACCGCCTGGGGGTCCGACGCCGCCCGATTTGCTGCGGGTCTCGATCGGCCTGGAGCACCCGGATGACCTGATCGAAGACCTTCGCGAAGCGCTGGACGCGCTCGAAGGGGGAGGACCATGACCGACGCCACCGCGAACGTCGCCGACGTGGCGTGGGGCGATGCAGGGCTGGTCCCGGTCGTCGCCCAGGACGCGACGTCGGGCGACGTCCTGACCGTCGCCTACGCCAACGAGAGGGCGCTGACGCGCACACTGGAGACCGGCGAAGCCCACTACTGGAGCCGCTCCCGCGCCGAGCTCTGGCGCAAGGGGGCCACCTCCGGCAACGTCCAGCGGGTGCGGGCGGTGTTGCTCGACTGCGACGGGGACGCGCTCGTCTACCGGGTCGATCCGGCGGGTCCGGCATGCCACACCGGGGCGCGCACCTGCTTCTACCGGCGCCTGACTGCGGCACCGGAGGAGACCGCCGCCGGCATCGGGCCCGATACCGATCGGGCCGGTATCGGGGCCACGATGGGGCTCCTGCAGCGCGTGGTCGATCAGCGCTGGTCCGAGCGTCCCGAGGGGTCGTACGTCGCCAAGCTCGCCGAACGCGGCGTGGGGTACGTCGCCCAGAAGGTGGTCGAGGAGGCGGGTGAGACGATCGTCGCGGCGCTCGAGTCGAAGGACGACGAGATGCTCGGCGAGGCCGCCGACCTGCTGTTCCACCTGACCGTGCTGTTGCGCGCACGTGGGCTCGACCTGAACCAGGTCGCCGCGGTGCTCGAAGGGCGGCATCGGGCGCGGACCTGACCGGGGCCGTGTGTCCGCCGGGCTCTGGGAGGCACCGACGGACGCCGGGCCCCGTGCTTTGATGGCCGTATGACCGAACCCATGCCCGACCCGGCGGCGCTTCGCGGCGCCGCGATGGACTTCGAGCGCGCGCTCGTGCTCGACACGGTGCGCGTCACCGAGCAAGCGGCGATCGCGGCCGCCCGCGTCGCAGGCAAGGGCGACGCCGATCAGGTCGATCAGGCCGGGGTCGACGCCATGCGCCGCGTGCTCAACGAGCTCGACATCGATGGCGAGATCGTGATCGGCGAGGGCGAGCGCGACGAAGCCCCCATGCTCTTCATCGGTGAGCGCGTCGGACAAGCGGGGCCGGCGGCCTGGCCCGTCGACATCGCCGTCGACCCCGTCGAGGGCACCGACATCACAGCGCGCATGGCCGAGGGCTCCGTCGCCGTGATCGCGCTCTCCGAGAAGGGGGGCCTGTTCCAGGCCCCCGACACCTACATGGAGAAGCTGATCGTGCCGCCGCCTGCGGCGGGCAAGGTCGACCTCACCTGGCCGGTCGCCGCCAACCTCGCCGGCATCGCGCAGGCGCTCGACCGCGACATCCCTGATCTCACCGTGGTCATCCTCGACCGGGAGCGCCACACCGACCTGATCGCGAAGGTGCGCGCGGCGGGCGCGCGCGTGAAGCTGATCGGCGACGGTGACGTGATCGCGGCGCTCTCGGCCGCCATGCGCGGCACCAACATCCACGCCGTGATGGGCACCGGCGGCGCTCCGGAGGGGGTCCTCGCCGCGGCCGCGCTCAAGTGCATCGGCGGCGAGATCCAAGGGCGCTTCGTGCCCCGCAACGATGGGGAGCGGGCGCGCCTCGAGGCTGCGGACGTCGACCTCACGCGCGTCTACCGAACGAACGACCTGGCGCCGGGTCAGCACATCGTCTTCAGTGCGACCGGCATCACGAACGGCGACCTGGTGCGCGGGGTCAAGTTCTTCAAGCACGGCGCACGGACGCACACGATCTCGATGGGCTTCCGCTCGCGGGTTGTACGGCTCTCCGACGCGGTGCACCTACTCGGGGAGGAAGCGCGGGTGACCGTCCAGCTCTGACGCCGGACGCCCCCGAAGGGCTCAGGGGAGCTGCTCGCACAGCTCGTCGGCGCGCGACCGCACGGCCGCCTGCTCGACCGGGTCGCGCGCCTGCCACGCCTTGACCGCCACCACCATCCGCGGGTGGCGCGCTTCGTCGACGTTCGCCCACGCGTCGGCGAAGCGCGCCATGCGCGTCGAGCCGGTGCCTGCAGGGGGCTCAGTTCGCGGTGAGGCGCCGCGCTTCGTTCAGCCAGTACGCGACGTCGTCGTCATCGGGCGCCAGGCGCGCGGCCGAGCCGTAGTAGGTCACGGCGTCCGCGTACTGCCCTTGCTCGAACGCGACCCGGCCGAGCCACGCCCAAGCGTCGACGTAGCCACCGTTGAGCGTGCTGGCGCGCGCGAACCGCTCGGCCGCCTCGCTCAAGCGGTTCTCCTCGTAGAGCGCGACCCCGGCCCGGAAAGCGGTCACCGCAGCGCTGCCCCACTCGGCCTGAGCTTGCGCCAACTCGAGGAAGTACGCCGAGCGGGCATCGGTGGGATCGAGCTCCAGCGCCCGGCGCCAGTAGGGGATCGCTTGCTCCGGACGCTCGGTCTCGACGAGGATCCGTCCGCCCCAGACGTGCGCTTCGACGTCGTCGGGGGCGAGCTCGGCGACCGCGACGTAGCGATCCAGCGCCGCGTCGCGGTTCCCGGCCTCGTAGAGGCCGTACGCGAGGCGCTTCCCGACGTCGGCCGCGTGCGCGCGGTCCTCGTCGTCCAGCACGCCGCCACGGCGCACGTAGTCCTGCCAGGTGTTCCAGGCCGGCCCGGTCCACTGGCTGCGGCTGTACGCCTCGGCGAGGAAGCGCACGGGTTCGAGTCGGTCCGGCGCGAGGGTCATCGCCCGGCGGCCGGCGGCGAAGGCGTCCTGCCAGAGCGGGCGGTCGGGGTACTGGGCGTCGTAGGTCGCGAGCGCTTCGGCCATCCGAGCCTCGCCCTCGGCGAGGGCGTCGGCGGCGGCTTGCGGGAGCGCCGGCTGGGCGAGCGCGAAGCCGCCGAGGACGATCGCCAACGCCGCGAGGGTCGTGGTCAGGGTACGGAACATGGAGCCTCCCGAGATGGGAACGATGGAGCTTCCGCCGGATCCGGCGGTTCACCCACCACTATCGCGGGAGGTCAGATGAGAAAGGGTGCCGCGTCCTCGGAGCCCAACCAGCTGCGGACGGCCCCGAGCGCGCGACCGCGGTGGCTCACGCGCTCCTTGTCGGCGAGGCTCGCCTCCGCGAAGGTCATGCCGAGGTCGTCCGACAGGAACGCCGGATCGTAGCCGAAGCCATCGTCGCCGCGGGGGCCGAAGAGGATCGTGCCCTCGCAGGCGCCGCGGAACGTGGCGACGGCGCCGTCGGGCGCGGCCACGACCACGACGGACACGAACCGCGCTTGGCGCTGCGCTACGGGCACGTGCTTGAGCCGTTGCAGCAGATGCGCCATCCGCTCGCCGTCGCCCAGGCCCGGACCGCCGAACCGCGCCGACCACACACCGGGTCCGCCGCCGAGCGCCTCCACCTCGAGACCGCTGTCGTCGGCGATCGCCACCCGGTGCAGCGTGGCGGCGGCGAAGCCCGCCTTCAGGAGCGCGTTCTCCTCGTACGTCGCGCCGGTCTGCGGCGGGAAGCTGCGCACGCCGAGGTCGCCGGCGGCGTCCAGGTCGATGCCCGCCGGCCCCAGCGCGGCGGCGAACTCGCGCACCTTGCCCGGGTTGCCGGTCGCGAGCACCCAGCGATGGCGCGTCGTGGCGTTTATTTCGGTCCTCCGTCGACGCGCGGCCGCGCCCACGCCGGGCGCGCCACCGCGAGCACCCGCGCCACCCCGGCGATGCCGAGCGCGATGAGCTGCACGTACGCCTCGGCGGCGACGGGCTCGCCCTCGGCGCCGCCGTGCACCTCGACGATGCGCCCGTCCGCGGTGGCGACCACCGCGAGGTCGACGTCGGCCGCGGCGTCCTCGTCGTGGTCGAGGTCGAGGCGGGGTGCACCGCCGACGAGCCCAACCGATACCGCGGCGAGCTCGTGCCGCAGCGGCCAGGCGTCGAGGGCGCCGGCGAAGACGCGCCGATCGGCGTGCTCGTGCAGCGCCGCGTACGCGGCGAGCAGCGCCGCGCAGCGGGTGCCGCCGTCGGCCCGAACGACGTCGCAGTCGACGGTCAAGGTGGTGCCCGGGAAGGCCCCGAGGTCGACCGTGGCGCGCAGCGCTCGCCCCAGGAAGCGCTGGATCTCCTGCGTGCGGCCGCGCACCGAGCCGCGTTCGCGCGCGGTGCGTTCGCGGGTTGCGCGCGGCAGCATCGCGTACTCGGCCACGAGC